>NZ_JBFROW010000004.1:0-109909 GCF_041471665.1 Vibrio sp. 10N.261.51.F11
GTAGACGGGGAGACCGTGCGCGTTCCACAACATGAAATCTCGATTACCGATAACATCGTATATTACGACGGTAAAATGTATGGCTTTGATGGCAAATCTTTTTATCTAGTTTCTGGTGACCGTCCTATCACACCACCAACAGATGAACTCCCTTTAGAACCAACACCTCCAGGTCACGGTCATCACACTGTGTCAGTTGATATTAACGATGGCTATGTTGAAATCACGGTAAATGGCAGATCCCAAACGACTGACTACACAGCAGAGGCTGATGATCGTGGTGTGGTTCACATCAAAGATCGTCATGGAAATATTGTGGGTGAAGGCTACATAGATGAAGTAAATGGAACAGTCACTTTTGGGAACGGTATTGTTGTAAATGACCGAGGTGATGTAACACTTCCTCCAGCGGTTAAAAACAACGTAAAAGACAGAGTGCAATCTATCGACCCAACCAAGCTACAAAAAGCTAAATCAGCAATTCAACAGCGTTTGCGCGGTTAATCTAAAACCAAGTTAAATCCTCTCACCCGATAATAGTGAACGCTATTATCGGGTGTTTTTACTCACTAGCTAAGGAAAGCGATTCGGAATTTGAATATGAAACGCCTTCTATTAATACTTGCTTTGACTTTCCCTTTTTACTCGTCTGCAAATGACACCCTTATTGAATCTATTGAGCGTTTTACAGATATCTTTTCCGTCAGCTTATCTCAAAGCCCAGACAATGATAAGACAGTCGCCACACTTGATATAAACTATCAAATCAATGATAAATTGCGTGTTTTTGGAGAGGTTGATACTCAAGACTATTGGCAAGCAGGGTTGGGATATTCATTCTGGCAAGGGGACACGTACTACACTGAAAACACCGTAAAAGTCAGCGAACATGAGATCACAACAGGCATTTTTGTTGCTAAGTTGATTCATGAAAATTGGACACTGCTTGGCGATATCAACTACAACTATATGGACAGAGATTTCGATGCTTGTCTTCCAAACTTATGCATGGAATATAAAACCTCTGACACATTCGATTATAGTGCAGGCGCTCTGTGGAGCCCGATTCAATATGCTGACTTTCTTTACAAATTCAACCAAGAAATCGGATTCAAAAAAGATACCCAAGACTTTTATATTAAAGATGAGACTACTACGAGATCTAGACATATCAGAAATGAAACTAGGACCAACATTCATTATCACGAAGTAGCTGTATTCTTTAACTTGAAGTACGTAAAACCGTCCGTTACCTATACCATATACCCTGAAACCAAAAACTATGTGGAATTCGGTTTAGCCTTCGATTTCTAGCTATTTAATAACTGTTTAAGCTCATCTCGTAACTCTTGATGTTGCCCATTAGTTTGATACTTCTTGTGATAGAAAAACTCAAACTCCACGGGACGCATTGAGAATGGAGGCTCATGAATTTGTAAGCCAATGATTTTTGCTAAATGGATCATGCTAACCGGAACAGCTGCAATATAGTCAGTCCCTTTTACCGCCAATATCAAGTTAGTGATGTTTCTTACTTCGATAGCAACATCACGAGTAAAGCTCTTTTCGGAAAGAAAGTCGACTATTTGAGTATCTTGGCGAAGTAACTTCAAGGTTACATGCCGTGCTTCAAGAAACTCATCCATCGAAATCTTCTCACCAAATTGACTGTTTTCAGGATCACTCATAAGAAGCAATCTATCAGTAGTTGCAAATTCAGACGCTAAACTTGACTGTTTAGGTAAACCAGTATCGACCACTAAATCTACTCGATTGAGTCGGATATCCTCGACAACATTCTCTACAGAAATTGGGGATTCAACTAACTGAACACCATTGAGCATGGGCATTTTGTGGAGCAGATTCGCAGGCATATAAACCGTAAAATCACGCTTTCTTGATACTGCACCTTCCATCAACTCTAAAGCATCAGATAATTGACCAGCCAGTTTGTGAGACATTGACGTTGGTTCTATTGAACGCCCTACTCTTACGAACAACGCATAGCCTACCACCGCTTCAAACCTCTTGATTGCAGCACTAACCGCAGGTTGAGTTAGCTCTAACGATTCAGCCGCTTTGGTTATCGATCTTTGTTGATATACAGAGAGGAATGGCTTTACTAAATTGAGATCAAACACGCTTTACTCCATCAAAACGGTGTACTCTTAGTGTAACAAAAAAGCCGAATGCTAGAAGCAATTCGGCTTTAATATTATCCAACAATGTTATGTAGAACTGTCGCTATTAGTGCTCGCGCGTCGCTCGGAATTGAACTTCAGGGAAACGTTCAGAAGCTAGGTTCAAGTTCACCATAGTTGGTGCGATGTAAGACAGGTTGTCACCGCCATCTAGCGCAAGGTTAGATTGGTTCTTACGTTTGAATTCTTCTAGTTTCTTAGCGTCATCACATTCAACCCAGCGAGCTGTTGCAACGTTAACACCTTCGTAGATAGCTTCTACGTTGTATTCCGCTTTCAAGCGCGCTACAACCACGTCGAACTGAAGCACACCAACCGCACCAACGATCAGGTCGTTGTTTTGCATAGGACGGAATACTTGTACTGCGCCCTCTTCTGAAAGCTGAACTAATCCTTTTAGAAGTTGCTTCTGCTTCAGTGGATCGCGTAGACGGATACGACGGAATAGCTCAGGCGCGAAGTTAGGAATACCAGCGAACTTAAGGCTCTCACCTTGAGTAAAGGTATCACCAATCTGGATAGTACCGTGGTTATGTAGACCGATAATATCACCCGCGTATGCTTTTTCAGCACGTGCACGGTCACCCGCCATAAAGGTTACCGCATCAGAGATACTTACACTCTTGCCTGTACGAACATGGTTCATCTTCATACCTTGGTTGTAAGTACCCGAAACGATACGCATGAATGCGATACGGTCACGGTGTTTAGGGTCCATGTTTGCTTGGATCTTAAATACGAAACCAGAGAACTTCTCTTCTGTCGCTTCAACATCACGCTCGTTCGCTTGACGCGTTTGAGGTGCTGGAGCCCATTTCGTTAGACCATCAAGCATGTGGTCAACACCAAAGTTACCCAATGCAGTACCGAAGTAAACCGGCGTTAGTTCACCCGCTAGGAATAATTCATGGTCAAACTCAGGACAAGCACCGATAACAAGCTCTAGCTCTTCACGTACGCTTTCCGCAAGATCAGCACCTACTGCTTCATCTAGCTCAGGGTTATCTAGACCTTTGATGATACGAACTTCTTGGATCTCGTGGCCGTGGCCAGATTCATACAAGATCGTTTCATCACGGTGAATGTGGTAAACACCTTTAAACTCTTTACCGCAACCAATTGGCCATGAGATTGGAGCACAAGCCATACCTAGCTCGCTCTCTACTTCATCAAGCACTTCCATTGGGTCACGAACGTCACGGTCAAGTTTGTTCATAAACGTTACGATTGGCGTATCACGCAGACGTGTTACTTCCATTAGTTTACGAGTACGATCCTCGACACCTTTCGCAGCATCGATAACCATCAAACATGAATCAACCGCTGTTAGCGTACGGTACGTATCTTCCGAGAAATCTTCGTGTCCTGGAGTATCTAGTAGGTTTACTAGGCAATCATTGTATGGGAATTGCATTACCGACGTAGTTACCGAGATACCACGTTCTTTTTCCATCTCCATCCAGTCAGATTTAGCGTGCTGGTTAGAGCCACGGCCTTTTACGGTACCCGCTTTTTGAATCGCGTTTCCGAATAAAAGAACTTTTTCAGTAATCGTGGTTTTACCCGCATCCGGGTGAGAGATAATCGCAAACGTTCTACGTTTGCTCACTTCTTGTTGGAAAGACATAGTCGCCCTTTGCTGATCTAAAGCGTAAAAAGGGCAAGTAGATAATACTTGCCCTTGAATTCTGTGTGCGGATTATACAGAAAGCGTATCACTTTCTAAAGGGTCAGTTTACACCCTATTTTTTGGCTAATTTTGTGATTAGCTATCTAGTTAGCGAAAAGACGTAACATGACTAGCTAAAAGACATAAAAAGATAGCTCATAATGATGGCATCTTCGTTGCCTTGTTTAGTTGGATAGTAATTACGACGGCGATCAACTTCGTTGAAGCCTGCCTTTTCGTAAAGATTAAACGCGTTCACATTACTTTCGCGAACTTCTAGCCAAGCACTTTCCGCGTCAGCTTGCTCACACATATCAAGGAAATGTTCCGTTAACGCTTTTCCATACCCTTTGCCTTGCTGGCTTGGGTCTACCGCGATATTAAGCAATGTGACTTCGCCAACGATGTTTTGCGCGAAGAAATAGCCCACCACTTGTCCATCAACTTCAAGGACATGATGACAAGCGCCTCGGCTATCAAGATCTCGGATCATATTTTCAGACCAAGGGTGAGAATGCGCGGCCTGCTCTATCTTCCAAATGGCGTCTAGGTGTTGTTGTGAAGTCGGTAAAAATTGATTAGTCATAAGCACAAATTTGTTGCCATAAGTCGCGGCGGTGTTGGTTGTTACCGTTAATGTCAGACAGTAATGGCGATTGAAGTGTTTTAGCCTTCAGCTCTTGAGCCGACTCACAACCAGCAAACCATATCCACTCAACCGAACCTAAATCCACAGTAGACAAGTGTTGCGGTTGAAGGTGTAAAGCCTGAGATAAGTCGAGCTTGATACTTTTGAGTACTCGCTCAAACATCACGGCGAGATCTTCCTGAGGTTTTTCAGGCGAAACCAACAGTAACTTGCAATCGCTCGAGAGCGGAGTCAATTCAGATTCATAACCTGCTAAACGCTCTGGGTGACTTAGTTCCCATTGGCTAATGCCCATCTCATGTAGGTATTGCGCGTGTGTTTGTGACATATCTAGCGGTAGTAACCTTAAGTTTATTGGAGCCAAAGTTTATTGAAACCAGAAGTTTGTTAGAACTAGTTTTGTGAAAGCTGCCTCTATTGAAAGAGCGCTTATTAGAGCAGGGCTGATACTAACAAAAAATAAAGGAGCATCAAGCTCCTTTATTTAGACTAAATCAGTTTGTATCTTGTTGCGTGATAAATCAGCTTATAAGTCGTTGAACTCGGGGCTGTAAGCAATCTCACCAGCATGTCCAGCAAACGCACCGTTTACCAATTCAATCGCTTGGAAAGCACCTTCAGGCACATCCCAAACACAACTCAGGCCAAACTCGCTCGCAGCCTTGAAACCAAAGCGGCTGTAATAAGCAGGGTCACCCAACACAACGCAAGCTGGGTAACCAAAATCAACCAAAGTGGAAAACGCATCTTCAACTAGAGATTTGGCAATGCCTTGGTTGCGGAACTCTTCTTTCACAGCGAGAGGCGCAAGCCCTTGCCAGTTATGATCGTCGCCATCAAGAGTGATAGGGCTAAACATCAGGTGACCAACCACCTCGCCTTCATCAGAACAAGCCACCAGCGATAGCGTTAAATGGCTATTCTCACGCAAGCTCATAACCAAGTTAGCTTCTGCATCTGTTTCAAAAACAGATTTCAATAAACGATCAATGACAAGTATATCTGCCGGTGCTTCAGTTCGAATAAGCATTCATTACCTCACTTTGTGTATCTGGGGATTGTACTCCCTTCTGCACAAAATCAGCTAATTGATTTAACAAAGTTTTCATAGGAGTCGGCAATAAGTCCAAATCTACGCTATCCATCAAGTTTTTAACTTCTAAACCGAGCTCGGTATCGCCTTCAATAGACAGTCTACGTTGGAAGAAAAGCGTATCTGGGTCTTCTTTACGCCCCGCAATCAACACAAGATCGTTAAGATTGCCGCTAAAGCTTACATCTTCAACCACCTCTTTATCAGCTACAACCAGTTGCTCATTTTTGTAGCTAATACACCAACTTAACCCCATGTCTTTTATTGAGACTTTCAGCCATTTGTCTTCTAAAAACTCAAAGTCACCGTCCTCTAAAGCTTCCTTGAATACATTCTTAAGCGCCTCCAATAAGGCTCTTTTTTGTACTGTTTTAGGCAATAACTGGACTGGAGATCGCAAAATTGATGCGGCATTTTGAACTAGTTGAGTGCGAATCTTGTTTATCACGTGACTTATCCGTAACTTTGTCAATAATATGGAATGCATCATAGATGATGTTGAGATCTCAGTTACTGTTATGTATCAAATTAACTTCTGTTTGATACTCGACCTTTAATATCCTGAAAATCACAGTTATAGTAACTCAGGTAATGAGAATTACAGCGGATCGCTGCACTCACAGGTAAATATCGATAGCCACACAAAAAGTAATAAATATTTATCGATAGTGAATATTCAAGCTCTTGGAGAATTGGTAGTACTTTGATGCCTCCCCAACAACTACAACATTGGTTTACCCAGCTAACTGCAAATAGTCCGTTCTTTTTTGCAGTACTTGATGCTCAACATAACTATTTTATGGTGAATGAGCGTTACTGCGATATTGCTGGTTTGAGTCAAACAGAGCTTGCAGGCATGAATGATCGCCAAACATTGGGCGAACAGTTCTACCAACATCTCAAGCCTTACTATGAGCGTGCATTCAGTGGCGAAACGATTGAGGCCGAAGTCACCCTCAACGAAACAGACCTCGATACCAGCCTTCATTTCAGCCTATCTCCGCTTACCAATGGCAACAAAACCGACTACATCGTCTTTCACGCCTTCGACACATCAGAAAACCAAGTACTTGTCCGTTCTTTAGAAGAATCCGAAGCCAAATTCCACAAACTATCTCAACTACTTCCAGATGGATTACTGCTCGTTGAAAGTGACTACATCTTGTCATCTAACCCAGCAGCAGCGCGCTTGCTTGGCTTTAACTCAACCACAGAGTTAATTGGTGAAGAGTTGGGACGCCTATTTATCGATGAACAAACCAAAACAGTCTTCAATAATAACCTCAGCTCTATTATTTCTGAGTCTGGTTTGGTTTGCTTAACGGGTGCACGATGCGGCTTTGAACGTAAGGTCCAGCTCAACATCGACTCCACCACCGTTCTTGGAAGCAACACTCAGCTGGTGCTTATTCAAGACGCACAAGAAACCGCAAAACAATACACACCAGCAAACAGTGAAGATGCCTACATAGATGCACTGACCAAACTCTACAATCGAGTTGGGTTTACTAAGCGTCTTGAGCAGTTCATTCACAACGATACGCCGGTGGTGATGCTCTACTTAGACATTGATAACTTTAAAAATATCAATGACTCACTTGGTCATCACATCGGTGACAAGGTGATTAAAGAGGTCGCTTCGCGTCTTAAACGCTTACTGCCTCGTAAGGCCGTGATTGGACATTTAGGCGGGGATGAGTTTGGTATTATCCTTCCAGAACCTGAACATCAGCGAACACCTGAAATGCTCGCTGAAAAGATCATTTCCCTGATCAATCAACCCTTCGATCTTCACCACTTTAGCAAGCGCTTAGCCTGCTCTATTGGTAGTGTGAGCTTTCCTCAAGATGGTACTGATGCTCGTATCTTGCTGCAAAATGCAGACACAGCAATGTATGAAGCGAAAGATCGTGGTCGTAATCGTCTGATCAAGTTCAACGAACAGATGAATAAAGAAGCGCGTATGCGACTGTGGCTTGAGATAGAGCTCCAAAAAGCACTGCAACAAAATGGACTTGAGGTTTGGTATCAACCGAAAGTGAATGCCCGTGATTTCACCATCAACGGCGCTGAAGCTCTGGTACGTTGGAAGCATCCTGTCGAAGGTTATATCAGTCCGGCCGCGTTCATTCCTGTGGCGGAACGAGCAGGGCTTATTGAACAACTTGGCCGAGTGGTAATGCGTGAAGTATTTGCTACGGTTAAGCGCTGGAAGATGCAAGGTATCCTTCCAGGTCGAGTGGCTATCAACCTTTCACCAGAACAGTTTGGTAACCCGAAACTGATTGATTACATGGAAAAGCTACTGCGTTCGACCGAGCTTGATCCAAGTGCGATTACGTTCGAGCTAACGGAAAGTGCGGTGATGAGTGATAGTGAACACACACTCCAAATGCTTAACGCCATCAAGAAACTTGGCTTTGCTCTCTCCATTGATGATTTTGGTACAGGTTACTCTTCACTGTCTTACCTTGCTCGCTTCCCAATTGATGAGCTTAAGATAGACCGTGCTTTCATCTCTGATATCGATACCCTACCAAAGCAAATCACCGTAATTGAAAACATCATCAACCTAGGTAAATCTCTCGATTTGACCGTGGTTGCTGAAGGTGTCGAAACCAGTGAGCAAGCAACTCTGCTATCGAACCTCAACTGTAGTTCGATTCAAGGCTTCCACTTCTACCGTCCGCAACCAAAACAAGATGTCGAAGAGTTGTTTGCCCAAAACCGCCGTCATAAGAACTAATCAAGTACCTCATATTTAAACCAAGCCAACATGTAAAACGGTCACTCGTCAGTACCTCAAACGGAGTAAAAGCAGATTTATCCATCTAAACCTGCCTTACATCAATTCCGTCATTCACAATTCTTCATAAAATGCTCGCTTCAACTTAATTCTACTGGTAGTGAGCAAATGGAACTCTTATGCCCAGCGGGTAACTTACCTGCTTTGAAAACCGCTATTGATTGTGGTGCGGATGCTGTCTATATCGGATTCAAAGACGATACCAATGCCCGACACTTTGCAGGCCTAAACTTTGCGGGTAAAAAGCTCGATCGTGCTGTGCAGTATGTGCATGACCACAACAAGAAAATTCATGTTGCCCTAAATACGTTTGCTCACCCAAATGGCTTCGACCGTTGGACTAATGCCGTAGACAACGCCGCTGCTCTGGGTGTTGATGCGCTGATCATCGCAGACATCGCGGTGCTTGAGTACGCAGCAAATAAGTATCCAGATCTCGAACTGCACCTATCAGTGCAAGCATCTGCGACCAATGCGGCGGCTATCGACTTCTACCATAAAAACTTCAACGTTAAGCGTGTCGTACTACCGCGTGTGTTGTCGATTCATCAGGTCAAACAGCTTTCTCGTAACATCACTTCTGACGTTGACCTTGAAGTATTCGCTTTTGGTAGCTTGTGCATCATGGCAGAAGGCCGTTGCTACCTCTCTTCATACATGACAGGCGAATCACCAAATACCGTTGGTGCTTGTTCTCCCGCAAAATACGTTCGCTGGCAAGAAACAGAAACTGGCCTCGAGTCTCGCTTGAACGAAATCCTTATCGATAAGTATGAAGCAGGTGAGAACGCAGGTTACCCAACGCTGTGTAAAGGCCGCTTTGAAGCCGAGATCGATGGTGAACGTAAGCGCTATCACGCACTTGAAGAGCCCACCAGCCTCAACACGCTATCCATGTTGCCTGAGCTTTTCGCGGCAAACGTTGCCTCAGTGAAGATTGAAGGTCGCCAACGCAGCCCGGCTTATGTTGAACAAGTCACTCGCACTTGGCGCGCAGCTATCGATCGCTACTTAGCGAACCCAGAACAATACCAAGTGGAACAAGCTTGGAATGCGACACTGGCGAATGTATCTGAAGGTACACAAACCACGCTTGGCGCTTATCACCGTAAATGGCAATAGAGCCAAATGGAGAACTCAATGAAATACGCATTAGGCCCTCTACTTTATTTTTGGCCAAAACAAGATGTTGAAAGCTTCTATGAGCAAGCGAAATCAAGCTCTGCCGACATCATCTACCTAGGTGAAGCCGTGTGTTCAAAGCGTCGTGAGATGAAAGCAAAACACTGGATGGATATTGCCAAAGAGCTGTCGGCTTCAGGCAAGCAAGTCGTACTTTCCACCATGGCATTGCTAGAAGCACCAAGCGAAGTCAACATCATGAAGAAGTACATTGATAACGGTGACTTTGCGATCGAAGCCAACGACGTGTCTGCGATTCAATTAGCAAGCGAAAGCAAAGTGCCTTTTGTGGTTGGCCCGGCGGTTAATACCTACAACGCACGCACTCTGAACCTGTTCTTGAAACAAGGTATGACGCGTTGGTGTATGCCTGTTGAGCTTTCTCGCGAATGGCTAAGCAACGTAATGACACAGTGCGAAGATCTTAATATCCGTAATAAGTTCGAAGTAGAAGTATTTAGCCACGGCTACCTGCCGCTTGCTTACTCAGCACGCTGCTTTACCGCTCGCGCGGAAAACAAAGCTAAAGACGATTGCGAAACCTGCTGTATCAAGTACCCAACAGGGCTACAAGTAGAAAGCCAAGAAGGCCAATCAGTATTCAACCTTAATGGTATCCAGACGCAATCAGGCTACTGCTACAACCTAGTCAATGATTTGCCAAACATGCACGACCTGGTTGATGTGGTTCGTTTAAGCCCACTCGGTATCGATACCTTCTCTGAAATCAACAACTTCAGAGCGAACGAGCAAGGTCAAAAACCGATGAAGATTGAAAGCCGCCAATGTAATGGTTACTGGCATCAGCTTGCAGGTTTAGACGTTAAGAACATCTAGTTCCTCGCATTGAACTAACCAGCAACAGATACAAAAAAGGTCTAGCATTCGCTAGACCTTTTTAATTCGACTTAAGAAACAGACCTATGCCGTCGCTGTTTCCATCGGTGAGGCATCGAGCTTCTTTAAGTCTTTGTAGAGCATTACCATCACCACCACACTTAACGCGATGTTAGACAGTGGGTACGCAATCCAGATCCCCGGCACACCGTACAACTTAGGCATGATATACAGGAACGGCAGTTGGATTAGCATATTGCCTATCGTTACAAACATCGCCTTGCTGCCCTTGTTTACCGCTTGGTAATAAGCACCCGCTACCACTAAGAAACCGTCCAGCGCCAATGCAAACATGTGTAGTCGAATACCCAACACCGTGTACTCAACTAACTGAGGTTCGTCTGAGTTAAATACTGATACAAACTCCCGTGGGAACGCGTTCAGAAGTAGCACGAACGCCACACCAATCAATACTGAACTCATCATCGCTATCTTAAGTAACTTACGGATGTTCGCTTGGTTACGCGCACCATGGTTGTAGCTCACCAAAGGTTGCATGCCGTTGGCGATACCTTCAGCCGTGAGATAATAAACCGTCACGATATAGCCCAAAATCGCGTACGCACCAATCATCAACTGGTCGCCATATTGAGAGAACAACGCATTGTGAAGCGCCACCATCATCGAACCATAAGCGTACATAAAGAAGCTTGATGTACCAATGGCGAAGATTTGTGGAATCACATCCAGCTTCAATCTCAACTGATTCCAACGTAAACGTAGGTTTGCTCGACGCGAGAAGAAGTAAGCCAAGCCGAGAGCCGTTACTACAAACTGGGCAATCGCTGTTGCTAATGCTGCACCCATCAACTCCCAGCCATAGAGAGCGATAAACAGGTAATCGAGCACGATATTAATCACCGCACCAACGATCATCAGTATCGTCGCTAAGTTCGGACTGTCATCGTTACGCAGTAGAAACGGCATCGCAATCGAACCTAGCGTGAAGACACTAGCACCAATCAGAATGTGTAAGTACTGCAGACCAAGTTCATACACTCGCCCTTCAGCGCCCTGCCAAAGCAAGAAGTTATCAGCAAACAAGAACAGCAATGCAGAGACAATAGGCGTTATCGCTAACAACAAGGTTAAGCCCGTTGCTAAGATCTGCTTAGCGCCTTGAGTATCTTTTTCACCTTGGCGAATCGAGACAAGCGCACCTGTGCCCACACCCACCAACATACCAATACCAAGAATCGAACCAATCACAGGCCACGCAACATTGATACCTGCAAGTCCATCAGCCCCCACATAGCGGCCAATGAAGATGCCATCCACCACTTGGTACAGGCCATTAACCAACATGGCCGCCACGGTAGGGATTGTGTATCGCCAAAATTGACGACTAATTGAGTTACTCATTTCTTACTCTACTTTCATTTGTGAGTCGCATATCAACAAGATATGACTCGAAAAATTAGTTAACAAGGCTAACTAAATATCTAAATTATTTACTTTAAAGCTTTATTTAATAATAGGTTTAACTGCTGAGATTCTTGCTCAGACAAACGGCTTTCCAGTATCTGTGCCATGACCTGATAGATCTTACTTTCTTCTTCCAAGCCGACTTCCGCTTTGCTGGTCAGTACGACCAACTTAGACCTCGCATCTTCGAGCGAAGCTTTACGCTCAACGAGACCTTTTCTCTCTAACCTTTGAACCATAGTAGTTGCTGAAGGCTTGGTTACTTGCATTTCAATCGCCAGATCTGTCAATCGGATCGGTTCAGGAGAGGCTTGAATGACCTTCAAATAGTCATATTCATTGAAGCTCAATTGGCAAATAGGATCTTCATTTACCTGAGTGCGCCATATCTTAGAGGCGAAGCGCTCAATCTTTTCTAAATTCTGGTTCAGCATACTCACCTAATCAAAGAATGGCATTTAGTTAGCAAGACTAACTATTTTAGTGTTGTTTAAATAAAAAGCAATCAAAACGAGATGAAGATCATAAAAAATGAGCATAAAAAAACCGCTGACAGACAGCGGCTTTTCGGAATCAAAATGTGTTGCTTACTTAGCGTTGGCTTCTTCTTCGGCCTCAGCCAGCTTAACTTGCGCTAAGTGCTCAGCTTTAAGTGTGGTGAAGATACGGCTTAACTCTAAGAAAGAGTAACGATGTTCTACGTATTCATACACGTTAAAAGAAACCGCTAACTTGTACAAAGAGATAGCATTCGCGTAATCACCATTCATATGGTAACGCTTAGCAAGGTAGAAGTACGTCTCTGTTAGACGCTGCGCAAGTAACGTGTTGTCACGAGTACCGGTTAAGATCGCCTTGAAAGCCTGCTCTTCAGTAATGTCATCAAGCATAATCGCGACTAATACCCAACCCCACTGCTCATCACGGCTCTCGTAACGTTTTTGCAAATCAAGCTTAGCCTGCTCTGGCGTCAGCTCATGCTGAATGATGTACAACCACAGAGCGCGAAACGGATCGCTAGGATCGTCGGCATAGTGCTTCATCATCTCTTCATTGGCTAAGTCGTAACGCTCGCCATAGTAAAGCGCGATAGAGCGGTTCCTTTCTGCGTAAGAGTTTGCAGGATCAAGCTCTAACGTAGAATCAAAAGATTCATAAGCCGCATCAAACTCCCCTACCTGCGTAAAGTAAACACCCAAAAGATTGAAGATATCAGGTTGAGCAGGGTTCAATGAAAGAGATTGGTTGAAGTCGAGACGCGCGAGATCACGCAGGCCAACACTGTCGTAGTAGTTACCACGTTCAAACAGCATCTTAGCTCGAACTTCATCGTTCAAATCTGGGCGCTGTAATAACTGACTAAGACGTGCAATTTGAACTTCTTGCTGAACGCTTGGTTGCAGTGGCACAGCCATCGGTGGATAAACCCAACTTGAGGTGTTATCTGATGTTGTCGCACAACCTGTTAGTACAAGCAGTAAACACATACTCGCGGTTTGAAACCATTTCACAAATAATTACTCCTGTTATGACCGCAATAAAAAAGGGGAGCGATATGCTCCCCTTTATAACATGCTTTGTTGACGATAGGTTAGAAATCACTAAAAAGCGATATCACCATCGACACACTGAGAATTACTCAGCAGCAGGTGCTTCGCCTTCAGCTGGCGTTTCAACTGCTTCTTTCATGCTTAGACGTACACGGCCTTGACGGTCAATTTCAAGAACCTTAACAGGAACTTCTTGACCTTCAGTTAGGTAGTCAGACACTTTCTCAACGCGCTTGTCAGCGATTTGAGAGATGTGTACTAGACCATCTTTACCTGGAAGGATAGTAACGAATGCACCGAAGTCAGCTAGACGAGCAACTTTACCTTGGTAAATGCGGCCAACTTCAACTTCAGCTGTGATCTCTTCGATACGACGGATAGCTTCTTTAGCAGCTGCGCCTTCAGTAGCAGCAATCTTGATTGTGCCATCGTCTTCGATTTCGATTGTAGTACCCGTTTCTTCACAAAGAGCACGGATAACTGCGCCGCCTTTACCGATAACATCTTTGATCTTATCAGAGCTGATTTTCATTGTGTGGATACGTGGAGCGAATTCAGAGATATCTTCACGAGCACCAGAGATAGCTTCATCCATTACAGAAAGGATGTGCTTACGTGCACCTTGCGCTTGGTTAAGTGCAATTTGCATGATCTCTTTAGTGATACCTTCGATCTTGATGTCCATTTGAAGTGCAGTGATACCAGCGTTAGTACCTGCTACTTTAAAGTCCATGTCACCTAGGTGATCTTCGTCGCCAAGGATGTCAGAAAGAACAACGAAATCGTCGCCTTCTTTAACAAGACCCATTGCGATACCCGCAACAGAAGCTTTGATTGGAACACCAGCATCCATAAGAGCTAGAGATGTACCACATACAGAAGCCATTGAAGAAGAACCGTTAGATTCTGTGATTTCCGATACAACACGAACTGTGTATGGGAATTCTTCAACAGAAGGCATTACTGCTTGGATACCACGTTTAGCAAGCTTACCGTGACCAATTTCACGACGCTTAGGAGAACCAACGAAACCAGTTTCACCTACACAGTATGGAGGGAAGTTGTAGTGTAGAAGGAAGTTGTCTTTCTTCTCACCCATCAGGCTGTCGATGATTTGAGCATCACGTTGTGTGCCAAGCGTTGCAGTAACAAGTGCTTGAGTTTCACCACGAGTGAATAGAGAAGAACCGTGTGTACGTGGAAGAACACCAGTACGTACGTCTAGCGCACGAACCATGTCTTTTTCACGGCCATCGATACGTGGGTTGCCAGCGATGATGCGGCTACGTACTACGTTTTTCTCTAGAGAACCAAGCATGCCGCGGATTTCGCGCTCATCTAGGTTTTCGTCTTGTGCAATTAGAGCTTCAACAACGTCGTTCTTGATTACGCCAACTTGCTCGTAACGAGCCATTTTCTCAGTGATCTGGTACGCGTCAGATAGACGAGTTTCAGCAAGTTCAGCAACTTGAGCTTTAAGCTCAGTGTTAACTGCTGGTGCTTCCCAGTTCCAAGATGGAGTTGCAACTTCAGCAGCAAACTCGTTGATTGCTTTGATTACAACTTGCTGTTGGTCGTGACCGTAAACAACAGCTGAAAGCATTTCTTCTTCAGATAGGTTATCTGCTTCAGATTCAACCATAAGTACTGCGCCTTCTGTACCAGACACAACTAGGTCTAGTTTAGAGTTTTCAAGCTCAGTATTTGATGGGTTAAGAACAAGTTCGCCGTCGATGTGACCAACACGTGCAGCACCGATAGGACCATTGAATGGAGCACCAGAGATAGCAAGCGCAGCAGATGTTGCGATCATAGTGATCATGTCTGGGTTTACGTCAGGGTTGATAGAAACAACCGTAGCGATAACTTGAACTTCGTTTTTAAACGCACTTGGGAAAAGTGGACGAATTGGACGGTCAATCAGACGAGCTGTTAGTGTTTCGCCTTCAGATGGACGACCTTCACGCTTGAAGAAACCACCAGGGATTTTACCCGCAGCGTATGTACGCTCTTGGTAGTTTACTGTTAGTGGGAAGAAGTCTTGACCTGCAACTGCTTCTTTCTTAGCAACAACAGAAACGAATACTGAAGTATCGTCCATAGTCGCCATTACAGCAGCAGTAGCTTGACGTGCAATTACGCCCGTTTCTAGAGTAACGGTGTGGTTACCGTACTGGAACGATTTTACAACTGGTTTTTCAAACATTGTATATCCTTAGCTCTAAAGTCAGACTTTAGATTAAGTGAATAATGACTCAAGACATTACCAATCGCGACTAGTGAAAAGGGACTTAGGATGGTGACTCTTTGTATGTGTTCATACGCCGAATTAAGACCAAATCCGCCTTTGAATAGTCGCGACCTATTGGCCGACATCTGTGACTGTAATCTCTTGAGAGGTTGATTGCCAAACGCTGAAAACGCTATAGGCGGGCGTAGTATAAACTATTTTTATTAGGAGATATATTTCCTATCAGAAAAAGCCAGATGATATTCTGAGCATCCAGCCTAGCATTTTCTTACAGGCACAAAAAAAGGAGCATAAATGCTCCTTTTCTTCAAACTGTCTTTGCAGACATCGCTATTAGCGACGTAGGCCTAGACGCTTGATTAGGTCTTGGTAACGAGCAAGGTTTTTGCCTTTCAAGTAATCAAGAAGCTTACGACGGCTAGAAACCATACGTAGTAGACCACGACGGCTGTGGTGATCGTGTTTGTGCGCTTTGAAGTGACCTTGTAGGTGGTTGATAGAAGCAGTAAGTAGTGCTACTTGTACTTCTGGTGAACCTGTGTCGCCTTCAGATTGTGCGTATTCTGCAACGATTGCTGCTTTAGTTTCTGCATTCAGAGACATAATTCTCTCCTGATAAGAGTAAGTTTATATTTGTAGCAGCCAATCTCTGATTCAGCCGCTACGCGAGCCGAGGATTATAGGGAAGTTTGTCAGTTGGTGCAATAACAATCGAACCCATTAAAAACGAAAAAAGCGAACCACCTAAATTAGGCGTTCGCTTTCTATCTTATTTGCTCACTTTTCACGACTCAGCGCTAAGATCCGATGTAAGCGCTACGCTTGTGGCTCTTCATCTCTGAAAACAACCAAACGCTTCGGTGCAACTCGGCCATCTTCAGCAATCTGAGCTACGCCGACAAACAGCTTCTCTTCGCCACTTGTCATACGAACCGTGCCTTCAGTTGGCGCACCAGCAACCTGAACTGGCATACCGTGCTGAACTAGGTCAGTCAGTTCCGCGTTCAGGTTTACTTCTGGTAAGTCTTCAACGGCAGTGTCCATTGGCATCAGCAGTGGATCAAGCAGCTCTTTCGGTGCAATTTCTTGCGCCTGTGCTTGCTCTAGGATCTCGTTTAACTGCTCCAAAGTCACCATACGCTCGTATGGGTACTTTGCGACACCTGTACGACGAAGCATGGTCACGTGAGCACCACAACCTAGCATTTCACCAAGGTCGTCGGTAATTGTGCGGATGTATGTGCCTTTCGAACAATGCACTTCCATTTCAACTTCATCACCTTCAAAGCGAAGCAGTTCAATAGAGTACACAGTGATCTTACGAGACTCACGAGGAACCTCGATACCTGCACGTGCGTATTCGTACAAAGGCTTACCTTGATACTTCAATGCCGAAAACATTGATGGTATCTGATCGGTTTCACCCTTGAAGCTCGCAATGCAACGTTCAAGCTGTTCTTGAGTCACGTTAACATCACGTGTCTCTACCACTTCACCATCAGAGTCAGAGGTATTGGTACGCTCACCAAGCTTAGCGATAACAACGTAGCGCTTATCAGAATCTAGAAGAAACTGAGAGAACTTCGTTGCTTCACCAAGACAAATTGGCAGCATGCCAGTCGCAAGAGGATCCAGAGCACCGGTGTGCCCTGCCTTCTCTGCAAAGTAAATACGCTTTACTTTTTGCAGTGCATCATTAGACGAAATGCCAGTCGGCTTATCTAATAGAATTACCCCGTTGATAGGGCGACCTTTACGACGGCGAGCCATTACTCTTCGCCCTTAGACTGAGTTTCGTCAGTGCGGCCAGCTTCTTCTTGCTTACGCTTGTCGTCGTTCAGAACTTCACTTACTAGGTTAGACATACGCATGCCTTCTACTAGTGTGTTGTCGTAAGTAAAACGAACTTCAGGCGTTAGACGGTGGCGAATACGCTTACCAAGAGCCATACGAACTGGCACTTCATGCTCTTTAAGAGCTTTAAGGCATGATTCCGGTGTTTGCTCACCAACACATAGGAAAGTCACGAACACTTTTGCGTAAGCAAGGTCACGAGACACTTCTACGTCTGAGATAGTTACCATACCAATACGTGAGTCACGAACTTCACGTTGTAGGATAAGCGCAAGCTCTTTTTGAAGCTGCTGAGACACACGTTGTGTGCGGCTAAATTCTTTTGACATTTTCTTTTCTCACTTAGAAAGATGGGGGGCTTGGTAATAACCAGCCCCCCATGGTGTATTCAACAACCGATTACTTATTACCTTTACTAGTAAGGTTAGTAACCTTAGTCAATATGTCGAGTCGTACAGACTGATTAGTCTAGAGTACGTTTAACCTCAACGATTTCGAATACTTCGATCTGGTCACCAACGCGAACGTCGTTGTAGTTCTTAACGCCGACACCACACTCGTAACCGTTCTTAACTTCTTGAACGTCATCTTTAAAGCGACGAAGTGACTCTAGTTCACCTTCGTAGATAACAACGTTTTCACGAAGTACACGGATTGGGTTGCTACGCTTAATCGTACCTTCAGTCACGATACAACCAGCGATTGCACCAAGTTTAGGCGACTTAAATACGTCACGAACTTGTGCAAGACCAATGATCTCTTGACGGAATTCAGGAGCAAGCATACCGCCCATCGCCTGTTTAACTTCGTCAATTAGTTGGTAAATGATTGAGTAGTAACGTAGATCTAGGTTTTCGTTCTGAACCGTGTTACGCGCAGTTGCGTCAGCACGAACGTTGAAACCAAGGATGATAGCGTTAGAAGCTGCAGCAAGCGTTGCATCAGTTTCAGTAATACCACCAACACCAGAACCTACGATGTTCACTTTCACTTCGTCAGTTGACAGTTTCAGTAGAGAGTCAGCAATCGCTTCTACAGAACCTTGAACGTCAGCTTTAAGTACCACGTTAAGCTCAGCAACTTCGCCAGCCGTCATGTTCGCGAACATGTTCTCTAGTTTCGCTTTTTGTTGGCGAGCTAGTTTAACATCACGGAATTTACCTTGACGGTAGTTCGCAACTTCACGTGCTTTACGCTCATCACGTACAACAGTCGCTTCATCGCCTGACGAAGGAACACCAGAAAGACCTAGAATTTCTACAGGAATAGATGGACCTGCAGTTTCGATGTCTTTACCGTTTTCATCACGCATTGCACGAACACGGCCGTACTCTTGACCACAAAGAACGATATCGCCTTTGTTTAGAGTACCAGACTGTACTAGTACTGTTGCAACTGGACCACGACCTTTATCAAGACGAGATTCAACAACAACACCAGACGCCATGCCTTCTTTAACCGCTGTAAGTTCAAGAACTTCAGACTGAAGAAGGATTGCTTCTAGAAGACCATCGATGTTTGTACCCTGTTTAGCAGAGATGTGAACGAAGATGTTCTCACCACCCCATTCTTCAGGGATAACGTCGTATTGAGCTAGCTCATTCTTAACGTTGTCTGGGTTTGCACCCTCTTTATCGATCTTGTTCACAGCAACAATCAGAGGAACGCCTGCCGCTTTCGCGTGCTGGATTGCTTCGATTGTTTGTGGCATTACGCCATCGTCTGCTGCAACTACAAGTACAACGATATCTGTCGCTTGAGCACCACGAGCACGCATAGCTGTAAACGCCGCGTGTCCAGGAGTATCAAGGAAAGTGATCATACCGTTGTCAGTATCTACGTGGTAAGCACCAATGTGCTGCGTGATACCGCCAGCTTCGCCAGAAGCAACGTGTGCTTTACGAATGTAATCAAGTGTTGAAGTTTTACCGTGGTCAACGTGACCCATGATAGTAACAACAGGAGCACGACCTTCAGCGATAGCATCGCTATCACGGTCAGCTAGTACTGCTTCTTCAAGTTCGTTTTCTTTACGTAGGATTACCTTGTGACCCATTTCTTCAGCAACAAGTTGTGCTGTTTCTTGGTCGATCACTTGGTTGATAGTCGCCATAGCGCCCATCTTCATCATTACTTTGATAACTTCAGTTGCTTTAACTGACATTTTGCTAGCCAGTTCAGAAACAACGATAGTTTCGCCGATAGCAACGTCAGATTTAGCAACAGTTGCTGACTTATCGAAGCCTTGCTGCATTGAAGTTGGTTTAGCAAGCTTACCTTTACCGCCACGACCACGCTGGTTACGACCACCACGGTTGTTTGCAGGTTGGTTAGCAGGAGCTGCTTTCTTCTTGCGACGACGAGGTGCTTTCTCATCTTTCTTATCTGCCGCATCTTCAGCTTCACGAGCGTAAGTAGAAGTAGTCACATGGTAATCCGCAGATTTCTCTTGCTCTTTCTTCTTCTTCTCTTCTTCAGACCAACGTTCTTGGTTCTCTTCTGCTAACTTACGAGCTTCTTCAACAAGCTTAGCTGCTTCAGCTTCTGCTTTACGAGTTGCTTCTAGCTCTTGACGAGCTTTAAGTTCATCCGCTTCTTTTTTCGCTTGTGCGTTAGCGTCTGCATTTTTTGAATTCATGTCTTTTTTAGCCTTTTCAGCTTGTGCGCGTTGAGCCTTCTCTTCAGCTTCACGTTTTGCATCCGCTTCACGTGTTACTTTTTCTTCAGCTTCGCGCTGTGCTTTCTCTGCAGCATCACGTTTCGCTTGCTCTTCAGCATCGCGTTGTGCTTTCTCTTCCGCTTCACGATTAGCTACTTCCTCAGCTTCACGTTTCGCTTCATCTTCAATAGTGCTGCGCTTCACGTAAGTACGCTTTTTACGTACCTCTACTTGAACATCCTTACTCTTACCGCCTCCAGCGGCAACACTTAGCGTGCTGCGGGTCTTGCGTTGAAGAGTTAAACGAGTCGGTTCTGTTTCGCCTGAAGTATCGCCGTGCTCCTTTTTAAGGTGCGTTAGCAATGTTTGCTTCTCTGAATCAGTCACTTGATCCGACCCTGCTTTCTTCATGCCTGCATCAGCAAGTTGTTCAATTAAGCGGTCAACTGGCGTACCAATCTCTTCACTCAGTGCTTTAACTGTTAATTGTGTCATACCGCTTTCTCTCCTTGCTGAATTATTCTTCGTCGCCGAACCAACAGATGTTACGCGCAGCCATAATTAGCTCGCCTGCACGCTCTGCAGTTAGGTCTTCGATGCCTTCTAGTTCATCAACGCCTTGGTCAGCTAGGTCTTCCAGTGTCGCAACGCCTTTTGCTGCTAGCTTGTAAGCCATTTCACGCTCAAGACCTTCAAGTGCAAGTAAGTCTTCAGCAGGCTCAACACCGTCGAAAGTTTCTTCTTTCGCTAGCGCTAGAGTAGTCAGTGCGTCTTTTGCGCGGTTACGTAGTTCTTCAACGATACCTTCGTCTAGACCGTCTACTTCAAGAAGCTCGTTCACAGGAACGTATGCTACTTCTTCAAGCGTAGAGAAGCCTTCTTCAACAAGCATTTGAGCAAAGTCTTCTTCAATGTCTAGGTGCTTCATGAAGTTTTCAATAGAAGCAACTGCTTCTTCTTGGTGCTTCTTCTCAAGATCAGCAACAGTCATTACGTTCAGTTCCCAACCAGTAAGTTGAGACGCTAGACGTACGTTTTGACCGCTACGGCCAATCGCTTGTGCTAGGTTATCCGCTTCAACAGCGATATCCATAGAGTGTGCGTCTTCATCAACGATGATTGAAGCAACATCAGCAGGAGCCATTGCGTTGATTACGAATTGAGCCGGGTTATCATCCCAAAGAACGATATCAATACGCTCACCACCAAGATCGTTAGAAACAGCTTGTACACGTGCGCCACGCATACCAACACACGCACCAACTGGGTCAATACGTTTGTCGTTTGTTTTCACAGCGATTTTAGCACGAGAACCAGCGTCACGTGCAGCACCTTTAAGTTCAATTAGCTCTTCACCAATCTCAGGCACTTCAACACGGAATAGTTCAGCTAGCATTTCTGGCTTCGAACGAGTAACGAAAAGCTGGAAACCACGAGCTTCTGGTTTAACTGCGTAAAGAAGACCACGAACACGGTCACCTGGACGGAAGTTTTCACGAGGAAGTTGGTCATCACGAAGGATTACCGCTTCAGCGTTGTTACCTAGGTCTAGAATAATAGTGTCACGGTTAACTTTCTTAACTGCGCCAGTTACTAGCTCGCCTTCGTTATCGATGAACTGCTCAACGATTTGAGCGCGTTCAGCTTCACGTACTTTCTGTACGATAACTTGCTTAGCCGTTTGAGTCGTAATACGGTCAAACGTTACTGATTCGATATCATCTTCAATGAAACCGCCAAGTTCGATCTCTGGGTCATCGTACTTTGCAGCTTCAATAGAGATTTCTTTTGTTGGGAATTCAACTTCCTCAACAGCTTCCCAACGACGGAAAGTTTCGAAATCACCCGTTTTACGGTCAATTTCAACACGAACTTCAATTTCTAGTTCGCTTTTCTTTTTTGTTGCCGTTGCAAGCGCGATTTCAAGCGCTTCAAAAATACGCTCACGAGGAACTGCTTTCTCATTTGAAACAGCTTCTACTACCGCCAAAATTTCTTTGTTCATTAATCTAGCCTCTTAAGCTCTTCTCTCTAGGAGAACTAAAATTTAGGGATCAGGTTAGCTTTCGCAATATTGCTCAGGACGAATTCTTCTTCTTGTCCTTCAACCAATACTTTCACTGTCTCGCCTTCGATAGATTGGATATCACCTTTCCATTTACGACGGTTGCCGACAGCCATTTTCAAAACGATGCTTACCTCGTGACCAATAAATTGTTGGTAATGCTCTGCTTTGAACAGTGGTCTCTCTAAACCTGGTGAAGACACTTCAAGGTTATAAGCCACTGAAATTGGATCTTCAACGTCCATTACGGCACTTACTTGGTGGCTAACTTCAGCGCAATCATCTACATTGATACCGTTTGGTGAATCGATGTAAATACGTAGCGTTGAGTGCTCACCAGCACGAATAAATTCTAATCCAACTAACTCATAACCTGATGCTGCTACTGGAGCGTCAAGCATTTCAGTAAGTTGTCTTTCTAAACCAGTCATTTAACCACTCCAGAAACAAAAAAAGGGCTCAAAGCCCAATTTAAATTCCAAGCAAACATTATCTAAATACATTTACAAATGCTTAGATAACAAAAAACCCCGTATAAGCCGGGGTTTTTGTTGCTGGACCCTTATATGTTAAGTGCCATCACATTCGATATCGCACCTAACTCACAGTGAGGTTCACACTGTGCAAACTTGCTACCAATACAAGCTATATAATAGCATTGAAATTGGTTGCGGGAGCCGGATTTGAACCGACGACCTTCGGGTTATGAGCCCGACGAGCTACCAAACTGCTCCATCCCGCGTCCGACTTGCGAGCATTATACGCCCAACAAGATGTTTTACAAGTTTGTAAACATGGTGCCGAGAGAGGGACTCGAACCCTCACACCCTAAGGCACTAGCACCTCATGCTAGCGTGTCTACCAATTTCACCATCTCGGCATCAAATCTTTACAGATTATTGTGGAATTTCGTCGCCTTGCGCCGGAACTTCACTCACTGCATCATCAGCTTGTTGAATCACCTGACCTTGGGTCGGGTCAATCCATTGTGACTCAGTTTTATGTGTAGACATATTACCAAGCACTAAGCTAAGGATAAAAAATGTAGTTGCAAAAATTGCAGTCATTCGGGTAAGGAAATTTCCTGAGCCACCAGCACCAAACACAGTGTTTGAAGCGCCAGCACCGAAAGAGGCTCCCATATCTGCGCCTTTACCTTGTTGAATCAACACTAGGCCAATTACACCAAGCGCTGCCAACAGGTAAATCACAAGTAGAACTGTAAACATTTTTCCACCTATGTTCCTAATTGTTGAGCCAGCGCCGTTCAAAAAACTATTTTTAAGAACAAGGCTAGCGACCTCCTAACTGAAGGCCGAGCAATACTAGCGAATGCGACGATGGCTGACAAGGAGAATTTGCTAAAAAATAAGCCTTTACCAAGTGAGTGGTCAAAAAAAGGTCAAAAGCGACACAAAACTCATTTACGTCTCTCTTGACCGTTATATCTTTTGACCGTGAGATAACTCAATCACTTCTAATCACAGGCGCTATTCGTTACGCCGGCTAAGTAAAAGGTTAAATTAGCAGTTTGCTTTTACTGCATCTGCAATCTTAAGCGCTGATGCTTGAACAAGCTCTGCATCTTCGCCTTCAACCATGACACGCAGTAGTGGCTCGGTACCAGACTTGCGTAATAGCACACGACCTTTCTCGCCAAGCTCAGCTTCTACTTCAACAACCGCTGTTTTTACCGCTTCGGCTTCTAGTGGGTTTGAATCTCCGCTGAAACGAACGTTTTCTAGAACTTGAGGGTACAACGTCATGCCCTGAGACAACTCATTCAGTGTCATTTCGCTATCAACAACTGAAGCCAAAACTTGCAGAGCAGCAACGATAGCATCACCCGTCGTCACTTTATCTAGTAGGATAACGTGCCCCGAGTTTTCAGCGCCGATCTTCCAGCCTTTAGCAAGAAGCTGTTCCATTACGTAACGGTCACCAACAGCAGCACGTACAAACGGAATACCTAACTGCTTAAGGCCGTTTTCCATACCCAGGTTGGTCATTAGTGTACCAACAACGCCGCCTTTCAACTCACCGCGACGCAGTGCATCACGAGCAATAATGTAAGCGATTTGGTCGCCATCAACTTTGTTGCCTAGCTCGTCAACCATGATGATACGGTCACCATCACCATCAAAGCCAAGACCTAATGCCGCTTTTTCTTCAAGCACTTTTGCTTGCAGAGCACGTACATCCGTCGCACCGACTTCGTGGTTGATGTTAGTACCGTTTGGCTCAACACCAATCGCAACGACCTCAGCACCCAGTTCTTTAAATACAGCAGGCGCAATGTGGTAAGTCGCACCATGTGCACAATCGATAACGATCTTCATGCCAGCTAATGTCATTTTATGTGGGAACGTACTTTTACAGAACTCGATGTAACGGCCAGCCGCATCGTTCAAACGTACTGCTTTACCTAGCTCTGAAGAATCAACACATTCGATGTCTTTATCCAACTCTGCTTCAATTGCCAACTCGATATCGTCCGGCAGTTTTGTTCCTTCAGAAGAGAAGAACTTGATACCGTTATCGTAGTATGGGTTGTGTGATGCAGAGATAACAATACCGGCTTCAGCGCGGAAGGTTTGAGTTAGGTAAGCCACAGCAGGTGTTGGCATTGGGCCAGTAAACGTAGCCTGAAGACCAGCAGCAGCAAGGCCAGCTTCTAGCGCTGACTCAAGCATGTAACCAGAGATACGAGTATCTTTACCAATGATGACTTTCTTTGTGCCTTGCTTCGCAAGAACACGACCCGCAGCCCAGCCAAGCTTCAGAACAAAATCAGGTGTAATCGGGTACTGGCCTACTTTGCCACGTACACCATCTGTGCCGAAGTAACGTCTCTTATCAGACATATTGATTTTCCTTAATTATGATTAGTGATTGTTATTCATCACTTCGATTATCTTCATCGCTTCCAATGTATCTTCAACATCATGAACGCGAATAATTTGTGCGCCTTTGATTGCAGCGATGGTAGCGCAAGTGACGCTAGCAACCATGCAATCTGCTGGAGCTTTGTCTAGTAGCTTAAAGATCATCGACTTTCTCGACATCCCCGCTAAGACTGGCAACCCAAGCCTGTGAAACTTTTCAAGGTGCGCTAATAGGTGGTAATTATGCTCAATGGTTTTACCAAAACCAAAACCAGGATCCAGAATCAGCTGATCTTTTGATATACCAACAGCCTCACAAGCCTCCACCCTTTCTTTTAAGAACGCTTCAACATCCATTAGGACATCATCGTAATTAGGGTTAGCTTGCATGGTTCTTGGCTGACCTTTCATGTGCATCAGGCAAACGGGCACATTAGCATCGGCGGCCGCTTCTAAAGCTCCGGGCTCTTGCAGTGCGCGCACATCATTGATCAAATCAGCCCCCGCTTCAACGGCTTGGCGCATCACTTCAGCTTTACTGGTATCAATGGAGATCCACACATCAAACTTAGCGCGAATTGCTTTAATGGCAGGAATAACGCGAGCGAGCTCTTCTTCTAAAGGAACGTCAGGCGCTCCCGGGCGAGTTGATTCACCACCAATGTCAATAATGCTAACACCAGCTTGAATCATTCGCTCTGCTTGCAGTAAAGCATTATCTAATGAATTGAATTTTCCGCCATCAGAGAAAGAGTCAGGCGTAACATTGAGGATACCCATCACATGTGGGCGGTCTAAAACGAGCGTTTTATTATGTGCTTTTAATATCATGGAAGGTGGGTCTTAAAGGTAAAAACATCTAGGGCTAGAAACAGAAAAACCCTGAGCGTACTCAGGGTTTTAATTTAAAGCTTAGCAATTAAGAATCTTTGTTTTGAGCATCATCTGTTTCAGATTTAACTTCTTCAACTTTCGACTCTTCAGCTTTTGGTTCCGCTTTAGCTTCTTCTGCCTTAGCTTCAGGTTTTGCTTCTTCCTTTGTAGGTTCAGCTTTTACCTGATCACCCCAACCAGCTGGATCACGAATCTCTTGCTTACGCTCCATCAAGTCATCAATTTGACCTGCATCGATCGTTTCGAACTTCATTAGAGCGTCTTTCATCGAATGCATGATATCCATGTTATCTTCAAGAATCTTCTTAGCTCTATCGTAGTTACGGTCGATAAGGATACGAATCTCTTCATCGATAAGCTTAGTCGTGTCATCAGAAACGTGCTTAGCTTGGCTCATGCCGCGACCTAGGAAAACTTCACCTTCTTCTTCTGCGTAAAGAAGAGGACCCAATTTCTCAGAGAAGCCCCACTGCGTAACCATCTTACGAGCAATATCAGTTGCACGTTCGATATCGTTAGACGCACCAGTTGACACTTTGTCTTTACCGTAAATAAGTTCTTCAGCAAGACGACCACCGTACAGGCTAGAAATCATAGACTCTAGATGTTGGCGAGACATGCTCACACGATCTTGCTCTGGCAAGTACATGGTTACACCAAGCGCACGACCACGTGGAATGATTGACACCTTGTACACTGGATCGTGTTCAGGTACCAAACGACCAACAATTGCGTGACCCGCTTCGTGGTAAGCCGTTGACTCTTTCACTTCTTCAGACATAACCATTGAACGGCGCTCTGCACCCATCATAATTTTGTCTTTCGCAAGTTCAAACTCAACCATAGATACATTGCGCTTGTTACCACGAGCAGCAAATAGCGCCGCTTCGTTCACAAGGTTCGCAAGATCTGCACCAGAGAAGCCTGGAGTACCACGAGCGATCAGCGACGGTTCAACATCACCTGATAGTGGCACTTTACGCATGTGTACTTTAAGAATCTGTTCACGACCACGTACATCCGGTAGACCAACCACAACTTGACGGTCAAAACGACCAGGACGAAGTAATGCAGGGTCTAGTACGTCTGGACGGTTAGTCGCAGCGATAACGATAATACCTTCGTTACCTTCGAAACCATCCATCTCAACCAACATTTGGTTCAGTGTTTGTTCACGTTCATCGTGACCACCACCAACACCAGCGCCACGTTGACGACCTACAGCATCAATTTCATCGATAAAGATGATACAAGGTGCCGCTTTCTTCGCTTGTTCGAACATGTCACGCACACGAGATGCACCAACACCAACAAACATTTCAACGAAGTCAGAACCAGAGATAGTAAAGAACGGTACTTTCGCTTCACCGGCAATCGCTTTTGCAAGCAATGTTTTACCCGTACCAGGAGGACCAACCAACAGGATACCTGTCGGGATCTTACCACCTAGCTTTTGGAAGCGGCTTGGGTCACGAAGGTAGTCCACAAGCTCTTTCACGTCTTCTTTTGCTTCGTCACAACCAGCAACATCAGCAAACATGGTTTTGATTTGTTCTTCGCTCATCATTCGAGCTTTACTCTTACCGAAAGACATCGCGCCTTTACCGCCGCCGCCGCCTTGCATTTGACGCATGAAGAAAATCCATACACCAATCAGTAAGATCATTGGGAACCATGAGATGAAGATAGTGCCAAGCAGGCTCTGCTCTTCAGGTGGTGTACCCTGAACTTTTACGTTTTGATTAATTAAGTCATCAAGTAGCTTTTGATCATAAACAGGCATGTAAGTTACATACTTAGAACCACCACCACGACGTGTGAAAGTGATTTCGCTGTTATTGAACTGTGCGTCTTGAATCTGGCCTTGGCCAACTTCCTGTACAAACGTGGTGTAATCTACTGCTCTGCCGTTACTTTCCCCAGGGCCGAAGCTCTGGAATACCGACATCAACACTACCGCGATAACAAGCCACAGAATTAAATTTTTTGCCATGTCACTCAAGGTGTAAGCCTCTCGATAACTAATTGTAATTAAAGGTAGGGTACTACAGTTTGTAACCTGTAGCCATGTTGTTAACTCTCACTCTTGGAAGAGAATCGTTAACCTTTGTAACCAGTGGCTACGATAAACACTTCACGAGATCGAGCTCGAGAAGAGTCGGGTTTTCTAACTTTTACTGTTTTAAACATCTCACGGACGTCCTTAACGTATTGGTCAAACCCTTCGCCTTGGAATACTTTTACAACAAAACTACCATTGGTAGCTAGAACTTGTCGACACATATCCAAAGCTAATTCAACTAAATACATAGCTCTTGGCTGATCCACAGAATTGTTGCCTGCTATATTAGGTGCCATATCTGACATCACGACATCAACCATGTTTGGTTGTATACGTTCCAACAAGGCATCTAGCACAGCTTCTTCGCGGAAATCGCCTTGTAAAAAGCTAACACCAGCAATCGGATCCATTGGTAACAAGTCACACGCAATGATTTGTCCGTTGTCTCCAACAATCTTAGCAGCATATTGAGACCAACCGCCAGGTGCTGCACCCAAATCCACAATGGTCATCCCAGGAGACAGCAATTTATCTTTCGTTTGAATCTCTTCCATTTTGAAATAAGCACGTGAACGATAGCCTTTCTTTCTTGCTTCATTTGCGTACTTGTCGTCGAAGTGTTCCTTCAACCAACGGCCTGAACTGGCCGAGTGTTTCTGTTTGCTCATTGGATACCTAAATTGGAGGAAAGTACTAATTGCTGAATAAATTATAGTCTTCAGCTTTAGATGGCGTTAAAATAGGTTTTTTCAACCCTAATAGTAAAGAAAATTGGCCGCGTAATGAACCTAAGTACCAAACAAAAGCAGCATCTAAAGGGCCTAGCTCACAGTTTAAAACCTGTTGTGCTAATGGGCGCAAATGGACTTACTGAAGCTGTTCTAGCGGAAATCGAATTAGCTCTAGACCACCACGAACTGATCAAGATTAAAGTTGCATCAGAAGACCGTGAGACTAAGCAACTGATTATCGATGCAATTGTACGTGAAACTAAAGCTGAGAAAGTACAGACTATCGGTAAAGTTCTAGTACTGTTCCGCCAGTCAGAAGCACGTAAAATCGAGATTCCACGTAAATAAGCGAGTTTGATATAAGCTAACTTCACTAATAGGAAGCCACAGCGCTTATCTTTTAGTGTAGCGTGAGAAACGAAAAAGGTCGCATTTAGCGACCTTTTTACTTATCAGAAACAAAGAAAATTCAATTAGATATATTCTACTTTGTCGATTTCGAAGTCTTTGTCACCACCAGGGGTAGAGATCATGACTTCGTCGCCTTCCATTTTACCGATAAGACCGCGAGCAATTGGCGATTTCACAGAAATGCGACCCGTTTTGATGTCTGCTTCGTCTTCTGAAACGATTTGGTAGCGGAACTCATCATCGGTATCCACATCAATCAGTGTCACTGTCGTACCAAAGATAATCTTGCCCGTATTATCCATTTGCGTTACATCGATGATCTGAGCCAGTGATAGCTTATATTCAATATCACGGATCTGAGCTTCACAAATACCCTGCTCTTCACGAGCGGCGTGGTATTCAGCATTCTCTTTCAGGTCACCTAGTTCACGTGCTTCACCAATAGCTGCTGAGATAACAGGGCGTAGCTTAAGTAGGCGATCTAATTCGTCACGTAGCTGCTGAGCGCCACGTACTGTCATTGGAACCTTTTCCATTTTTTACCTCTATGCCAAAGCTTTCTTTGGCCAACATAAATACACCCAACGTATTTATTGGGTGATAGAAACAAAACGATTTGGCTTAGTGTAAACAAACTTTATGGCTAAATCACCTTTATTCCACTTTGCGTTATAAAAGCTTTATCTAGGTCTAAATTACAGACATCACAAAAATGAATAATAACCTCCCCATCAATAAGTGGAGAGCTAAATACCTAAAAAAACAAAAAACAAACAAAATAAACACAGATCACACTTTTATAAAATACACTCAAAAACAACCACTTAAACAAAAAAGATATAATAAAACAGTGTTCATTTTTTAGTTTTATATCATTTTACTAACTGACCATGGAACTTTAGAGGTAAAAAGTAACCCATGGATTGCACTGGCATTTTCAGACTTCTGTTCTAATCATGATTATGAAGCCTGATTAATACAGGCAATACACAAAAGGGTTCAAATCCTTAATAAAACTTCTATGGACAGTAATTAGGAAATAATAACATGAACAAGACTATGATCGCGCTTGCTGTATCTGCTGCAGCTCTTGCTACTAACGCAGTGGCAGCCGACGGTAAACAAGCTGGTGATATTGCCGGTACTTCTGTATACAGCTCAAACGGCACTTCTCTAGAAATCGGTGGTCGTGCTGAAGCTCGTCTATCTCTAAAAGATGGCAAAGCTGAAGACAAAACACGTGTACGTCTTAACTTCCTAGGTAAAGTTGAAATCCAAGACGGCCTATACGGCGTTGGTTTCTACGAAGGCGAATTCACAACTAACGAAGACGGCGGCGCGACTGATAACAGTGATAGCAGCGATATCACTAACCGTTACACATACGCAGGTATCGGCGGTGACTTCGGTGAAGTAACTTACGGTAAAAATGACGGTGCGCTAGGTGTTATCACTGACTTTACCGATATCATGTCTTACCACGGTAACTCAGCAGCACACAAAATTGCTGTAGCAGATCGTTCAGACAACATGGTTTCATACAAAGGTCAATTCCAAGACCTAGGCGTAAAAGCAAGCTACCGTTTTGCTGACCGTCAAGAAGGTGTTGTTAATGGTTGTAACATCGGTGAGTACTGTGACAACGACGCTGATGGCTACTCTCTATCTGGTATCTACGCTATCGGCGACTCTGGCTTTAAGCTAGGTGCTGGTTACGCAGACCAAGCTGACCAAAACGAATACATGCTAGCAGCTTCTTTCCGTACTGACGCTCTATACTTTGCTGGTACATTCACAGACGGTGAGCTAGCGAAAGATAACGGTGATTACACTGGTTACGAATTCGCAGCAGCATACACACTAGAAAAAACTGCATTCACACTAACGTACAACAACGCAGAAACTGACGGTGAAACTTCAGCTGACAACGTTGCAATCGATGCGACTTACTACTTCAAGCCGAACTTCCGTACGTACATCTCGTACAACTTCAACCTAATCAGTGAAAATGACACAATTGGTACTGTAGGTTTGGGTAACGGTACTGCATCTAAAGCAGACGCTGAAGACGAGCTAGCTCTAGGTCTACGTTACGACTTCTAATTCTGATTATCTAATTGATTAATTAGTTAATTGAGAATCAAAACGCCCGCTATCTAGCGGGCGTTTTTTATATCTGTATACTGAAAACATCAGCCACCCAAGAAATCTTCTATGCGCCTTCTATCCACACTACTGGTATGTAGTTTTTCCATTAGCGCTTTCTCAGTTAACGCTTTCGCTTACCCCCCTCTAGATAAACTGCCTGATGGCAGTAGCACCAGTGTAATTTTGGAATCCCTGAAAGGCGATTCAAACAAACTGAATTCCAATAGTGATGGCTTCTATCCACCCGCCAGTACTTTGAAGCTGGTGACAGCTTTGGCGGCTAAGTTGGAGTTAGGGGATGACTTTCACTACACGACCAGCATTGTTCGTTCTGGTAATGACTCTATCATTTCATTTAGTGGCGACCCAACGCTGCAACGAGAACAGCTTAAAAGCCTTTTGGCTCAATACGCTAAGTCTCAATCAAGAACCATCAAAGGCAACTTATACCTCGATAACTCGACTTTTACGGGCTATCAGCGAGCGGTGGGGTGGCCTTGGGACATTCTAGGGGTTTGTTACAGCGCGCCTTCGAGTGCGATGACCTTAGACAGCAACTGCGCACAAGCCTCTATTTATACAAAAGATAACGGCAGCACTCGTGTCTATATTCCCGCTCACTATCCGATAGACGTGACAACCACCGCCGCCACGGTAACTCGATCAGGGCAGAAGGCAACACAATGCGACTTAGAGCTCACCACCACACCAGATAACGCTTACAAGCTCTCTGGTTGCTTGGTTGAGCGTAAAAAGCCACTGCCACTCAAGTTCGCGATTCAAAATCCAGAACTTTACACCTATCAAGTCGTTACATCGCTTCTCAAAGAACTGAAAATAGAAGTAAAAGGTGATGTGATTATTGGTAAAAAAGCGCAAGCAGACAAAACCACGTTAGTCGCTAGTCACAACTCAGAAAAGCTTCCTGAACTGCTCGATATCATGCTCAAGAAGTCAGATAACCTTATCGCAGATAATCTAACTAAAACGCTAGGAGCAACATTTTATGTTCAACCGGGCAGCTTCAATAACGGCACTGAAGCAATAAAACAGATACTGCTGACCAAGGCTAATATTGACCTCAGTAAAGCGCAGCTCGTCGATGGTTCAGGGTTATCCAGAAATAACCGAATGAGGTCACAGACCATGGCTCAAGTGCTTCGTTATATCTGGGAAAACGATCAACAGCTCAGCCTGATTGAGGCTATGCCTACATCTGGCACTGATGGAACGCTCAAATACCGTCAGAGCATGAGAAAAGCACCGATTCAAGGCAACATTATCGCCAAGAGTGGTTCTCTATACGGCAGTTACAACATGGCGGGATACGGATTAGATAAAGCGGGAAAACCAAACTCTCTGTTTGTACAATTTGTCCGTGATTACTTCCCTGAAGAACAAGATCCAGACAAACCAGTGGAAGCACCTATCACCCAGTTTGAGCGTGCTTTCTACAAAGATGTAGTTGAGTTCAGTCAAACACAAAGCAAATCTAAGTAATGTTTAGCTCTCTGTAAGCTTCTACTTAAACAATAAAAATGGCGCTGAAGATTTAAGATCTTCAGCGCCATTTTTCTTCCTAAGATGTTTTTCTTCGGCGGTGCTTTTTATTTTCAGAGTCTTTATTTAAAAGCGTTAAGCAATACCCAAGAATGAATTCACTACCGTGAAGTAAATCCACATCCCTGAAATATCCACTATCGAAGCAAGCACTGGGCTCACTAACACCGCTGGATCAAGCTTAAATAGCCTAGCAACTATCGGCAATCCGCCACCCAGCACGGTTGATATGGTCACCTGAATAAACAGCGCTACCGCAATAGCTAACGCAATCATGTTGATATCATAACCACCTGTAGCTTGGTTTTCACTAAAGAGCAAAATACGTCCAATCATCACTACAGCAATCGCTAAAGCTAAACAAATAGCAACTCTAAACTCTTTCCATAGAACGTTAGCCCATTGGCGTTTTTTCAACTCACCTGTGGCTAAGGCTCGGATCACCAAAGTCGCTGCTTGTGTTCCGGTGTTACCACCAGCAGCAGCAATTACCGGCATGTAGATTGCCAAAAGTACCAACTGACTGAGAATGTCTTCATACTGAGCAATGATAAGCCCTGAGACGATTCCCAATAGTGCTAACGAAATAATCCAACCGATACGCTGCCTGACGTGGCTCATGACGCCAGTCGAAAGGTAACCCTGTTGAGGTTCTACCTCAGAGTAGATCAGCCCTAGTTGGTGAGCTAGATGTCGAGAGCGCTTCTCAAAGCCCTGCTCTTCTAGCTCACTAAGTAAAGTCTGAATCGTACTCAAAGAGCATTGCCCCAGCACTAGCACCGCATCTTCGAGCGGCATTCGATTCAAAAGATTAATTTGTTGTTCACGTCCGTACTGTTGAAATGCATTCGATACAGCTTGGATGTCTTGCTCTGAGTACAGAGCTTCAATAGACAAAAAAGTGTTGTTCATTACCGTCATGGCGAATCTCCCGATTGGCAAAGGTAACGACCATCAAAACAAATAGCCTATAGCTAATACACCAAGAGCGTACAGCTAAGCGCACCAAGAGCTGAAAGCTACTGATGTGTCTACTTGTTAGAATCTAGTGTGTGGAAAAGAATGCGGGGGAAAACAAAGATACCCTACCTGAACGGCAGGACAATAGATCAATACCGAGACAGGTTATTCTTCTCCATTCAAACTAGGAGGATGGTCGGTATTGTTCATAAAAATCTCCAGAATTACTGTCAATTTGACAGCGCGCATAGTGTAGCAATAGGCGTTTCAAAGTTTCGTCAATTTTAAGTCAATAAAAAAGGCATCCGTGGATGCCTTTGGTTCAATTATTGATGTGCATTATTACTTAATAGTAATACGAGCAAACTTACGCTTACCTACTTGGTAAACGGCAGTACCTGCTTCAGGCACGAATTTGCTGTCTTCAATCTTCTCGCCTTCAAGCTTAGCAGCGCCTTGCTTGATCATACGCATCGCATCAGAAGTCGAGTTTACAAGACCCGCTTCTTTTAGAACGTTCGCAATTGGCAGGCCTGCTTCGAATTCAAACTCCGGCATTTCATCAGGAACTTGGTTCTTAGCAAAACGGTTAACGAACTCTTGCTCAGCGGCTTCAGCATCTGCTTCACTGTGGAAACGAGCGATGATCTCTTTAGCAAGAAGCACTTTAACGTCACGCGGGTTCTTACCTGCATCAACGCCAGCTTTCAGTTCCGCAACTTCTTCAAGAGGACGGAAAGACAGCAGCTCGTAGTAGCTCCACATTAGATCGTCAGAGATAGACATGATCTTACCAAACATCTCGCTTGGTGCTTCGCTGATACCGATATAGTTATGCGCAGACTTAGACATCTTCTTAACACCGTCTAGACCAACAAGTAGTGGCATCATCAGTACCGCTTGTGGTTTTTGACCTGCCGCTTTTTGCAGTTCACGACCCATTAGAAGGTTAAACTTCTGGTCAGTACCGCCAAGCTCAACGTCGCTCTCTAGTGCAACAGAGTCGTGACCTTGTAGAAGTGGGTACATGAATTCGTGGATTGCGATCGGTTGACCACCAGCGTAACGCTTTTTGAAGTCATCACGCTCAAGCATACGAGCAACAGTTTGGTTAGAAGCAAGACGAATCATGCCTTCAGCGCCAAGCTCAGATAGCCATTCAGAGTTGAAACGAATTTGCGTCTTCGCAGGATCTAGAATCTTGAATACTTGCTCTTTGTAAGTTTCAGCATTCTTCAATACGTCTTCGCGGCTTAGCGGTGGACGTGTTGAGTTTTTACCTGATGGGTCACCAACCATTGCAGTGAAATCACCGATAAGGAATGTCACTTCATGACCAAGCTCTTGGAAAGCACGAAGCTTGTTAAAGATAACCGTATGGCCTAGGTGGATATCTGGAGCTGTTGGATCGGCACCCAGCTTAATGCGTAAAGGACGACCTTCTTTTAGTTTTGCAATCAGTTCGTCTTCTGGAATCAGTTCTTCTACGCCACGTTTGATCTCGGCTAGTGCAGCTTCAATACTCGCCATTCTTGTTCACTCCCACAGATTTGGCAAAAATACATTAATTAGACATCTTACTTGAATAGCGATGTATTTTGAAACCAGTTACACTATTCCGTCGTCGATTTTCATAATATTTACAGAACGAACCGGAACATGTTGTCTATTTTTGCACGCCTTCCTATTTTGCACCGGGCTTTTATCGCATTTTTTAGTGCCATAATTTTCGTCGCGATTTTCTTACTCCCCGACGTCAACAGTTTGCGTGACGATTCGGGCGCTTTAGTTGTGGGAAAACATTACCCACTGACTATCAATGCCTCTGCACTTATTAGCTCAAGTGACGCTCCACCGACGGCAGTGCTCAATTGGGAGAAATACACCGTTCGCTCTGGCGAAAGCACCTCTGTTTTATTTGAACGTATTGGCCTCTCATACCGTCTGCTGATCACGCTACTCAATACCAATAATGATATTAAGAAGCAGCTGTCTAACCTAAGACCTGGTGATGTCTTGCAGTTCGGCTTTGATGAAAACAACGACCTTATTCAGTTAAAACGACAACTTAGTGCGTTTGAAAGCTTCAAGATCACTAAATCTGGCGATTCTTTCTCATCAAGTTTCGACAAAAAAGAAGTGGTATACCAATACAATTATGCCGAAGCCAACATCACCTCTAACTTCTGGAACGCTGGCGTCAGCGCAGGTTTAACCGCAAACCAAATTATGGAACTGGCCGGCATCTTCGGTTGGGATATCGACTTTGCGTTAGATATTCGTAAGAACGACAGCTTCAAAATCTTATACCAAGAGAAAGTGGTTGAAGGTGAAGTAGTTGGTCGAGGTAAGATCATGGCAGCCGTATTCAAAAACCAAGGCGATTCATTTACCGCGGTATTGGATGATAAAAGCGGCAACTACTTCGATGAAAATGGTCGTGCGATGAAGAAGGCGTTCTTGCGCTCACCAATTGATTTTCGTCGCGTAACATCGAACTTTAACCCTACCAGGAGACACCCAGTAACCGGTAAGATTCGAGCTCACCGCGGTACTGACTACGCAGCCCCTGTTGGCACGCCTATCTGGGCAGCCGGTGACGGTATTGTTCAGAAGTCAGGTTACAACCAATTCAATGGTAACTACGTGTTCATCCGCCACAGCAACACCTACATCACCAAGTACCTGCACATGAAGCGACGTATGGTGAAAACCGGTCAGCGCGTAAAACAAGGCCAAACCATTGGTACTTTGGGCGGTACAGGCCGTGTGACTGGCCCGCACTTACATTATGAATTCTTGGTTAATGGCGTACATAAAAATGCGCGTACCGTGAAATTGCCTCAATCCAAGTCGTTAACTGGTAAAGCAAAAGCAACCTTTATTGCCAACTCAGAGATTCGATTAAGAAACCTTGAGCGATACGGTCAGTTACTAGCGACTAACTAGGCGTTTGTAGCTTCACTGCAAAATAGAAAAATGCAAAGAGCGCCCATCAAGGCGCTCTTTTTTATGCTCACATACCACAACTAGCTACTGTTTTTCAGGTTTGTTGTTCCGTCCAAGCATTAACAAACAAGGGGTTAATACTAAAGTCAGCACCGTGGCAAACGCCAAACCACCAGCAATAGCGGTCGCAAGCTGTGACCACCATTGTGTACTTGGCGCGCCAAACTCTATCTTTTGATTAATCAGGTCGATGTTCATCTCTAACACCATCGGCATTAAACCTAAGATAGTCGTAACCGTCGTGAGCATTACTGGCCTTAAACGCTGAACACCGGTTCTTAGAATCGCATCTCGCTTGTCCAAGCCTCTTTTGATGAGCTGATTATAAGTATCAATCAACACGATGTTGTTGTTCACGACTATGCCGGCGAGCGCTATTACCCCAATTCCCGACATCACAATGCCAAACGGACGTTGGAAGATCAGTAAGCCAACGAACACGCCAACGGTCGAAAACAATACAGCACTCAGAATCAAAAACGCTTGATAGAAGCTATTGAACTGAGTAATCAGAATCAAAGCCATTACCGCCAAAGCAACCAAGAAAGCACTTTGTAAAAAGGCTGACGAGTTTTCTTGTTCTTCGTTTTGACCACGGATGCGAAATTCCACGCTACTCGGCAGCCCTAGCTCACTCAATGCTTGTTCGATCTTTGGTAGTTCGAGAGCAAGGTTATACCCTTCTTCCATATCCGCCATGATGTTCACCACACGCTTGCCATCAAGGCGTTTAATGGTGTCTTGCTTATGGTCGGGAACGATCTGAGCGAAATTAGTAATAGGTACTAAACCTGCTGGCGTTTTCACCCTAAGCTGGTCGAAGCGCCCGATATCACGCTTATCATTAGGGTAGCGCACCAAGATATCGACCTCTTCTGAAGAGTCATCGGGCAGATAATCACCAATCTTGAGACCATTAGTCACGAATTGAACGGTATTACCCACTAAGGTCGCATCAGCTGCAAAGCGCGCAGCATCGTCGCGGCGAATATCCACCTTCCAATCGATGCCATCTTTACTCGCAGTATCGCTGATATTGGTCAGTGCTTTATTTCCATCAGCCCAACCTCTCACAATTTTTGCAGCCTGATTGAGCTGCTCTGGAGTTCTTGCCGACAGCTCAATCACTAAGTCATTTTCAACCGGAGGCCCAGCATCAGGGAACTTATATTCAATCTCAACACCAGCGTATTGATCGGTTTGTACCTTCAACTCATCAATAATCGCCTTAACGCTGCGTCGATATTGCCAGTCAACAGGCGTAATTGAGATCAAACCAATCTGGTCGTCACCACCAGTACGCGTGTAAACGGTATCGAACTCATCATGATTGAGCATCATCAGTTCAATATCACGCATGATGTCATCCTTTTCTTGGATAGACAGATCCCCATGCGAGCGAACTTTGACATTAAAGAATGGCGGATCAACTTCTGGGAAGAACTCTGCACCTAGACCCGCTTTTGAATAAGTAAAACCAACTGCAACCGCGAGCAGTGCCGCACTGAACAAAATCTTAAAGGGGTGTTTAATCGCTAAAGAAAGCGTGTGGTAGTAAGCCTTGGTTAAACCAGTAGCCTGTGAAAAGTCACCATTATGCAGTGCGACCATTCGAGCTTGGCTTTTAGACGATACGTATTGAGGTTTGCCAATCAAACCGCCCAGCACGGGCACAAACAACAACGCCATGATCAATGATGCAGTTAAAGTCGCGATCAGAGTTAGTGGTAAGAACTTCATAAATTCGCCCGTCACATCAGGCCAAAACAGTAACGGAGCAAATGCGGCTAAGGTTGTGGCAGTCGATGCGGTTATCGGCCACGCCATCCGTTTCGCTGCATCTCGGTAAGCGGCTTTGCGCCCTTCACCCTCTTGCATTCGCCTGTCTGCAAATTCGGTCACCACAATCGCACCGTCTACTAGCATCCCCACCGCCATAATCAGAGAGAACAGCACTACGATGTTGACGGTTAAGCCAAACACCGAAAGAACCAATAACCCGGTTAGGAATGAGCCTGGAATGGAAATACCCACTAACAAAGCGGTACGCACACCAAGAATCGCGATGATAACGATCACCACCAGAATAATGGCGGATAAGATATTGTTTTGCAGATCATTAAGCATGATCTTCACATCTTTAGATTCATCCCAGGTGTATTTGACCAACAGGTTATTTGGCCATTCCGCTTGCTGCTGAGCACCAGCCATTACCGCTTTGACTAGCTCAACGGTTTCGATGATGTTCTCACCTGCACGCTTCTTGATATCCAACACCACCGCAGATTTGCCATCTAAACGAGCAAAACTTTCAGGATCTCGAAACGCTCGACGAACCGTAGCGACATCGCCAAAAGTGACCACCTGCTTGCCATCCACTTTAATAGGCAACTCAAGCACGTCTTTTAAGGAGTTAAATACCGAAGGGACTTTGACAGAAAAACGTCCGTAGCCAGTATCAACAAAACCTGCGGCCACCACTCGATTGTTCAGAGCGATCAGATTATAGATGTCCGCTTGATCTAGGCTGTAACTCTCCATCAACAGCGGATCGACAATGATCTCGACGATGTCATCGCGATCGCCCGCAATATCGACTTCAAGGATCTGACGATAACTTTCGAGCTTATCCCCAAGTTCTCGAGCAATTTGCACTATGGTGCGCTCAGGCACGGTACCAAACAGAACCACAGACAACACCGGCTGCTCAGAAGCGAGGGTAACTTCATTTACAGTCGGCTCATCGCTATCTTCTGGCAATTTGGGCTTAGCCAGATCAACAGCGTCACGAACATAAGCCATCGCTTTAGTAAGATCGACGCCAACATTAAACTCTAACACCACAGAGGCGTGCCCTTCTGCTGCGGTTGCTGTCATCTCTTTTACGCCTTCGATTGACCTAAGCTCTTGCTCAATAGGTCGAACCAATAAACGTTCTGAATCCGTTGGCGAGATCCCTTGATGCCCGACTGAAACGTAGATAATTGGGATGGTGATATCTGGGCTCGATTCTTTGGGTATCGTGATATAGGTAATCACACCTGCGACTAAGATGAGCGCCAAAAGGGAGAGCATTGTTCGAGCACGAGACAAGGCTGCATCAATAATTGAATACATCGGCTATCTCCTACTCTGCAGTTACGTTAGAGAGTTCAGCACCTTGCTCAACAGCAATCACCGAATCACCATCACGAACAAAACCTTGCCCTACCGTGATGATATCGACGCGTTGTCCAAGTCCTGTGAGCCACACTCCATCTTGTTCGGCCTTTACTAGCTGAATGCCTACAAACTTCACCGTTGGTGAGTCATCGACTGAAACCAAGGTTTTGACCCCTAGGTTACCCGCCTCATCCAATGCTAGCATCGCCGGTGTTATCTTTATTGCATCTCTTGTTTCTAGGTTGAGTTTAACTTCGGCACTGACACCTGCTGGTAATAGGCCTTTAGAGTTATCGATTTCTATCTCGATTGGGAAGGTATTAGTAGCAACAGAAGAGATACGAGAAACATAGCGTAAACGGCCTTCCGCTTCTTCTCGCCCTAACAAACGAACCAAAGCAGATTGATTGACTAGCAAATGTTGGATATGACGCTCACTGACATCCGCCTCAATAACCAAAGGATCGAGGTCAATCACGCCAGCAACAGGATCGCCAACACTAACGAAATCACCGAGCTCCACCATCAAATCTTGAACCACACCCGAAAAAGGCGAAGTAATCACAGTATTCTTTAAAGCCAATTCCGCATTGCGCATCATGGCTTTTGCTTCTGTTAATGAAGCCTCAGCTGTGGTGTAGGCGATTTCACCTTGCAGTCCTCTTTTCTTCAGTGACTGGGCCGCTTTGAACTCTTTCTGCTTCAAACGATATAACGCAGATGCTCGCTCTAGTTGAATCTCTAAATCACCCTTATCTATCTGGGCAATGGCTTGTCCTGCTTTAACCATCCCCCCCTTAACAACATTCAATCTGACAATCTTACCCGCGACTTCTGCACCTAGACGAGCATGCCTATCGGGCGCCGTTCTTCCATAGAGATCAATCGTTTTAAAGGTCGGTGATGAGGTGAAGGTTTGAAAGGAAACCTTAGCCAGCGGAATTTCTGTTGCCTTTTTTTCAGGTGACTCTTCTGCTTGCCCTACGCCTAAACCAAGCCAGATCGACAACAACACGACTAGAGTCAGAGAAACCAGCCACGGCTGCTTCAATTTCTGAAAAAGTGGTGAGTTAGAAAATAGAGTGGGCATAACAAATCCTTTTGTCCGATGTCATTCAGGCGCGCTAGTTGGCTTAATAGCGTGATGTGCAACTTCCTTATGCACAAAGGTAACCTTAACAGACCAATCCTCAACGAAGTTGGACGCTATCGACAGTTTAAAAAATATGCCGTGTACTAAAAATGAGAGGAATGCTTTGAAAAGTAATAAGTTACTAAGTAAAAACAAAAACGCCGAACATAAGTTCGGCGTTTGAAATGTATCTAATACAGCTTTGAGCTCAAGCTATTTTCAACTCATGCTATACGCTGAATGATGCGCCACAACCACATGTTGTTGTAGCGTTCGGGTTGTTCACAAAGAAGCGTGCGCCTTCTAGGCCTTCAGTGTAATCAACCATGCCGCCCATTAGGTATTGTAGGCTCATTGGATCAACAACCAGCGTTACACCGCTGTTTACAATTGTAGTGTCGCCATCATTTACTTTTTCATCAAATGTGAAGCCGTATTGGAAACCGCTACAACCACCACCTGTAATGTATACACGCAGTTTTAGTTCTGGGTTTTCTTCTTCAGCAATTAGCGTTTGTACGCGGGTAGCTGCTGCATCAGAAAAAGACAATGGGATATTTACTTCGCTCACGACAACCTCTCTTACCTGTGTCAAAAACAACATGATACAAATCTAATTCGAGACCATAGTTGTTGAGTATTTTCTTATATTCCGGTGATTATCTAATACCTGACTGAAACGTTCAAGTATTCACCACAGGATCGGTCCTTTTACTGTCGTAAACTCGCCAATATCTAACAATTAAAACGTGTAACCACACAAAACAACCAGATTCGGGTGATTATCTGGGCGAAAGCATTCCTAGTTGGATTAGGGATAGGTACAATGCGTGCCAATTGGTCCGACAGTCAAAAGAGGATATATCAATGACCAAATCAGCAGAGCTGTACGAAAAAGCACAGCAAACCATTCCTGGTGGCGTAAACTCTCCAGTTCGTGCATTCAATGGCGTAGGTGGTTCTCCAATCTTCGTTGAACGCGCTGATGGCCCACTTATTTTTGATGCTGATGGTAAAGCGTATATCGATTACGTTGGCTCTTGGGGTCCAATGATCCTTGGTCACAACCACGCGGTTATTCGTGACGCAGTTATTGCAGCAGCTCAACGCGGCCTTAGCTTCGGTGCTCCAACCGAAACTGAAATCAAAATGGCTGAACTGGTATCTGAGATGGTTCCATCAATGGAACAGCTACGTATGGTGAGCTCAGGTACAGAAGCAACAATGAGCGCGATTCGTCTAGCTCGTGGCTTCACTGGTCGTGACAAAATTCTTAAGTTTGAAGGCTGCTACCACGGCCACGCAGACAGCCTACTTGTAAAAGCTGGTTCTGGCGCACTGACTTTAGGTCAACCAAGCTCTCCAGGCGTACCGGCTGATTTTGCGAAACTAACGCTAACAGCAACCTTCAACAATCTAGATTCAGTACGTGAAATCTTCGCAGCAAACAAAGGCGAGATCGCTTGTATCATCGTTGAGCCAGTAGCGGGTAACATGAACTGTATCCCTCCTGTAGAAGGCTTCCACGAAGGTCTACGTGAAATCTGTGATCAAGAAGGTGCATTGCTAATCTTTGATGAAGTAATGACAGGTTTCCGCGTTGCTGAAGGTTGTGCTCAGGCTTACTACAACATCAAGCCAGACCTAACGTGTCTTGGTAAAGTGATTGGCGGCGGCATGCCTGTCGGTGCTTTCGGTGGTCGTAAAGACGTGATGCAATACATCGCACCAACTGGCCCTGTTTACCAAGCGGGTACGCTTTCAGGTAACCCTGTTGCAATGGCTGCTGGCTACGCATGTTTGAACCTTCTACGAGAAGAAGGCAACGAAAAGCGTCTAGCTTCAAAAACTAAGCAGTTGGCAAAAGGCTTCAAGCAACTTGCTGACAAGCACGGCATCCCGATGCTAGTTCATCAAGTTGGCGGTATGTTTGGTTTCTTCTTCACTGACCAAGAAACTGTGACGTGCTACGAAGATGTAACTAAGTGTGATGTAGAACGCTTCAAGCGCTTCTTCCACCTAATGTTAGATCACGGTGTTTACCTTGCACCTTCAGCATTCGAAGCAAGCTTTACTTCTCTTGCTCATGGTTCAAAAGAACTTGATGCAACACTAGAAGCTGCTGACCGCTCTCTTGCGATCATTGCTGCTGAAAGCAAATAATCGAAAGCACTTTATAAGTCGCTAACCGATTGAATTTAGGGCTGCATTAAATGCAGCCCTTTTTATATATCGCGCTCACCAGCCAAAAAATATGACAGCTTATTTAGCCGTCGACTAAGGCTAAAGCTGAACCAAAAGCGATTAACGTTCCCAGAAAAGAAAAACCAACAACATCAAGGTACCAAGGAACATTCTGAACCAAGGGATCTCTTTTTTTGTTTGCTGTTCTTCGTCTTGGCATTTCTTATCTTTATTACAGCATCCCATTATCAAAACTCCTCATTGCTAACTCTCTGTTTTGCAGCCATTATAAACTCAGAACGCAAATATAGAGACCATTACCGTGTCAGAAAAACTCAAAATCAATTCCAGCCACTGGGTGATCATCATTGCCCTACTCGCGGCGGCTTATGCTTGTTACTTGCTTATCGAGCCATACGTTAACTCTATCGTGATGGCCTTTATCATTTCACTATTGATGTTCCCAATCCATGAGTGGCTTGAAAAAAAGCTCCCGAATAAAGAAAACATCGTCTCTCTGCTGTCTTGTATCATACTGACCTTCATTATTGTTATCCCTTTATTGGCAGTATTCGCAGCAATTGTTCAGCAAGGTTCTCTGTTCTCTCAGAATACTTACCAATGGGTGACCCACGGTGGCATTCAGACTCTGTTTGCTCATCCGTTAGTGGTCAAAGCGCTGTCATTTGTGAATAACTACCTGCCTTTCGACAATATTGAGCCCCAAGCCATCGCACAAAAAGTCGGTGAGTTTGCGACAAGCTTTGGTTCTAAGCTAGTTGGTATCAGTGCCAAAATCTTAGGTGACGCGACCAATTTCTTGATGGATTTCTTCTTGATGCTGTTCGTTTTGTTCTTCTTATTAAGAGATCACGACAAAATCATCAGTGTGGTTCGTCATATTCTGCCGCTGTCTCGTAGCCAAGAAGACAAACTTCTAACAGAGATAGAGCAAGTATCTAAATCAGCAGTAATGGGCTCATTCTTAACCGCAATCGCGCAAGGTTTTGCCGGCGGTTTAGGTATGTGGATTGCTGGTTTCCCAGGTCTATTCTGGGGCACAATGATGGGCTTTGCCTCTTTCATCCCAGTAGTGGGTACTGCATTAATCTGGATCCCAGCAGCAACCTACTTGTTCCTAACTGGTGATACCACGTGGGCGATTTTCCTAACGGTTTACTGTGTAGCGATTGTTGGTTCAATTGATAACCTGCTACGTCCGCTGCTGATGCAAGGCAGTGCAGGCATGAATACCCTGATGATCTTCTTCTCACTATTGGGTGGTATTCAACTGTTTGGCCTAATTGGTCTTATCTACGGACCATTGATTTTTGCGATTACCATTGTCCTATTCAACATCTACGATGAAGAGTTTAAGGACTTTTTAAACCAGCAAGACAAGAGTTAACGAACTTGACGTCAACTTGATTGGCGAACCCGTATTAAACACTTCAAGCTTTGGGCGGATTATGCGAAAATCCGCCCTCATTTTTTGCTAACGATTCAACAGAGTGTCCTATGTCAGCTTATATTGCACCAAGCCAGATTGCTCAACGCCAACTCGCCTACTTTGAAGGCAAACATGTTTTAGTTGCCGGTGAGGCAGAAGACTTGTTCCCTGTTGAGTTAGCGAAGCATTGTGAATCTGTCTCTGTGTTTACTTCTAATTACAGCTACTACCGTCAATTAGAAGGCTACAACACCATCCAACGTTTTTATGGTGCGGAGTTTACCGAAGAGACTAAAGCCGACTTAGTGATGTTGTACTGGCCAAAAGCCAAAGCGGAAGCGGAATTTTTGTTGGCGATGCTATTTGCCAAGCTAGGCAAAGATACCGAGATCGTCGTGGTTGGTGAAAACCGTTCAGGCGTGAAAAGCATCGAGAAGATGTTTGCTCCTTACGGCAAAGTTGTTAAATACGATTCAGCGCGTCGTTGCTCTTTCTACTGGGGTCAATGCTTCGAGCAACCACAAGCGTTCAACCTGCAAGACTGGTTTAAGACCTACACGGTTAACATTGGTGAGCAATCACTTACGGTAAAAAGCCTTCCTGGCGTCTTCAGTCACGGTCAATTCGATGTCGGTAGCCAACTTCTGTTGGATACTCTGCCAAAACTAAAAGGCAAGGTACTGGATTTTGGCTGTGGTGCAGGCGTATTGGGCGCGGTGATGGCATCTCGTAACCCAGATATCGAGCTAGAAATGTGCGACATCAGTGCATTTGCCGTGGCATCAAGCCAAGCAACGCTAGAAGCGAATGGTTTAACGGGTAAAGTCTTCGCATCCGATGTCTATTCTGATACTGCAGAAGACTATCAGTTCATCATCAGTAACCCACCATTCCATTCAGGTTTAGACACTAGCTACAGCGCGACTGAGACCTTACTTTCTCAGGCTCCTAAGCATTTGAAGCGTTCTGGTGAGATGATTATTGTTGCGAATAGTTTCTTAAAATACATTCCAATTATTGAACAAGCGTTTGGAAAATGCGCGACTCTAAATAAGACCACTAAATTCGCGATCTATCACGCAAACAAATAACCTCTCTAGCACAGCGCAGGGTCATTATCTGCGCTGTCTGTTCATATTTTTGTCAAAACTCTATAAAAATGAGCTTTTGCACACGCTTTAAATACCACTTACTTGTCAAAGTAAAAAAACTCGTTAATTTCGTTAAATTGGAACCCGTTAATTCTATTCTCTGTACTTGTTTTCGCCCCTTTTAGCAGTACATCAAAGGAAAGTAGTACCCAATTTATGTTTAGATTCTATCGTAAGCAGAAGTTTAAGCGCCTTCAAAATACCCTAATGCTGGCATTTCTTGTCCTCAGTATTACCCCTGTGACACTTATCGCGATATTTTTCCTCCAATCGCACAGTCAGGATCTCCAGGAACAAAGCACCTCACACCTTGTTTCGGTTCGTGATACTAAGCAGCAGCAAATTGTCGATTACCTACAAGCTCAAGAATCCCAAGTGATGGGCTTTGTTCGCTCAGAATTGGCCAATGCCAGTGGCGGGCGATTTTATGGTTTGATCAATGCATTTCAACGATTGGGGTTAGATATTGACGAGGCACGCAGTAATGCACAGCAGCGCTATATTCAAGGCTCTGGCGATCAAATCAAAACGTCGATCCTCCCTGAATCCAGCAGCTTTATTGGCAGCGAGCGTTATCGCCTGCTCCACAAGCGCTACCATAATGCTTACCTAGAACTGCTTAAACGCTCTGATTTTGACGATATTCTCTTAGTTGATATCAACGGTAACGTCGCTTATTCCGTCTTTAAAAATGACGATTACGGCACCAATCTGCTGACAGGAAAATACAAGGACTCCAACCTAGGTATTACCTTTCAACGACTAGCCAAAGACGTAACCGACCGACGCAAATCTAACGAAGATTACACGCCAGTTATCGTTTCTGACTTTAAAGACGAGAATGGCAAACAGACCGCATGGCTAGGCGCACCTATCGTTCAACAAGGCTACCTACACAGTTACGCGATGTTTAGGCTACCAATCAACGGCATTACTAAGTTGATTGCGGATCTCAACAAGAGTTCGAATATTCAAACGCTGCTTGTAGGTGATGATCACCTGCCGCGTAGCCTTGCTCATTCACAAGAATCTATCAACTTGAGCCTTGATGTTGTCGATAAAGCATTGGCTGGCGAAACAGCGGTTGGCACCTTCGACAACACCCTAGATCAAGCGATCATCGCGGCATATACGCCAATTGAACTGAAATACGCAACATGGGCTCTTGTCGTAGAGCTGCCAGAGAAAGAGGCGTTTGCCCGTATTCATCAGTTAGAAAAGATCTTCGTGATCGTGATGCTAACGGCGATCATTCTGGTAGTCGTTGCATCGCACTATCTGTCTAACTTCATCACATCCCCACTGCTTAAACTGACGTGGGCTGCAGAAAAAGTATCGGCGGGTGATCTCGATGAAACCATGATCAATACCGAGCGCAAAGATGAGATAGGCCGACTCGCGGTGAGCTTCGAAAGAATGCAGCGATCTATTCGTGAAAAAATGCAGCTCATCAAAAGCCAAAACGATGAGCTTGAGGACAACCTTAAGACCATTCAAAAGCAAAACGAAGAGTTACAACTGGCCAATAAACTCAAAGATGAGTTCTTAGCGACTACTTCACATGAATTGAGAACACCACTGCATGGCATGGTGGGTATCGCTGAAGCGTTGATATCTGGAGCTAACGGCCCTATTCCTGCTAATCAGAAATATCAGTTGGATATCATCATCAATAGCGGTCAGAGATTGGCGACCTTGGTTGATGATCTGCTTGATTATCACAAGATGCGCTATGGCAGCTTAGATATTAAGAAATCAGCCGTTGATTTGTCGGCAGCCACCAGCTTGGTCCTAGAGTTGTCTCATCACCTATTGGGCAATAAGCCAATCCGTATTATTAACCAAGTCCCAAGTGATTTAGGTCTGGTTTCATCGGATCCTCAACGACTTGAGCAAGTGATGTATAACTTGGTCGGCAATGCCATCAAGTACACCTCAGAAGGTAAAATTGTTATCTCTGCCAGCGTTATCGATGACAACATTCGTGTGCAAGTTGTCGATACTGGCCAAGGTATACCGGCCGAGTACCTTGAGCACATCTTTGAGCCATTGATTCAAGCAGGCCAAGATGCGAGTAACTACCGCCAAGGTGCAGGGCTTGGACTATCGATCAGCCGTCAGTTGATCGAGCTAATGGGCGGTTCACTGTACGTAAGTAGCCAACCAATGCTTGGCACTACGTTTAGCTTTACCCTGCCCCTAGCGACTCAAGGTGAGCTGGACAGTTACAACGAATCCGGCCATTACTTGCACTTCCAAGCGCCTGATTTAATTGATAACAGCCAACAAGAAAACAGTGTTATCAGTGAAAACCCAGATGGCCCGTTATTGGTTATCGCCGATGATGAGCCGGTTAACCTGCGAGTATTAGACAGCTTCTTGAAGTTAGAAGGTTATCGAGTACGTACTGCATGTGATGGCCCTGAAACCATTGAACTGATTGAAAAAGAGAAGCCAGAGCTGCTTCTACTCGACATCATGATGCCAGGAATGAGCGGCTATCAGGTTTGTGAAGCACTGAGAAAGCAATACGATCATGCTCAGTTGCCAATCATCATGCTAACGGCACTCAACCAAGCAGAAGACCGTGTTCGAGGTTTCGAAGCGGGTGCCAATGACTACTTGTCTAAACCGTTCAACAAACAAGAACTGGCGGCTCGAATTACAGCACATCTATCAGCAAGCAAAGCTGAACAGAGACGCCTTGAAAACGATCAACTGCAACTCGAACTCAAACATAGAGCGATGGTTGAAGCTAACTTGTTAGAAACTCAAGGCCGCTTATTAGAGCAGCTAGAATCGGCACCTGAAGCCATCATCTGTATTCGCGATGACCAACGCATTCGTTTTGCTAACGAAGCCGCGGCGAAGCTATTCAGACGCGGACAGGAGCAACTCAAACGCTCAATGGCTGACGAGATCATTGCACCTAAATACCTTAAGGTAGAACAAGCCCACTACTGCGGTGATATTGATATCTATATAGACGATACACGTCAGCGCATACCAAGTGACATCCTTAAGCTGCCTGAAGGCTCAGGGCTCGACACCATGTATATCTTTAATGTAGGTGGTGGTGTTAACTCAAACCGAATCAATAACCTTGAAACGGCGGTTGAGGCTCTCTCTAGTTATGCCTTTGAAGGCGACAAAGATAAGTTACAGCAGCTGAAAGAGCTTGGCGGAGAATTTACTCGTCTTGCTGACAAGGCAACCGGTGAAGGTAAAAACAAGCAAGAGTTAATGCGTGAGGTACTGGTCGATGCGATGACGAATGCCATCATCTACTGGGAATCGGTGACTGGTGAAACCAAGTTTGCTTTCGCCGAGAAGAGTGGCTTGTGGCGCGTCTACTTAGACCGCAGTACGCTGCAAACTCGAACGCTAGACAAATACCTACGCGTAGAAACCCTACCGAAAACGCCTCGCTGGCGAACGGTACTGAGCTCAATCGAATTCATTCTGGAACACTGCAAAGAACAGACGCCAGAAAGAACCCATATTGAGATGCTGAGGGATAAACTTCAGAAACTACTGACCAGTTAAACCCTGAACCAACATCACGATACTTTGAATAATGGAGCCCACCTAGCGTGGGCTTTTTTGTACGCCTTATAATCACAAAAAGTAGAATCCCATCGCTTGCAACGCACTTTTTTTACGCCCTTAAACAAGGAAGAATTCACGCCAATCACGTACAGTGTGAGCTGGTAACCGTCAGTACTTTTCGTTCTATTCTCAATCATATCTGACCGTTATCTGACTCTTTGTTGCAGTTTGAGAAGCGAGTCACAACAGAACGGCAGATTTAATTTTCTAGGGAAATTTAACGTAAAACTGGCAAGTGACCGAGATCTACAATTATACCAACTTAGGGTAAAGCATTATAATAAAAAGCCTTTAAAGTTAGTGACCACTTACAACCTGCAAGAACCTCAAAACCAAATGCGAGTCACATCACCTTAACAATTGCGTACAAAAAACCACCAAAGCAACCTATTTTGACGTTAATGACGTGGGGTTGTGTGTTTTTAACGTTTTTGACGGGAAACGAGTTTGATTAATTCATCGATAAGGTGTTTTCTTACTCCTGCCAAAGGCCTACAGGCCACTCTTACCACTTCTCAGAATCAACGATGAATCTGGAGCAACGAAGAAGAGGTAGGCCTTTAACCAGAGTGTGTATCTACTAAACAATTTAGCGACAGATAACATTCAATCCATTAGTGAAATGAAAGCAAATAGTAAGGAACAGCTATGCTTGCCAATATAAAAAAAACAGCAATAGCAACAGCAATTATTGCAACTGCTACAACAGGTTTTGCATCAGTAGCAACCGCTGCAGAACGCAGTGAACTGACCGTTCACCCGAAAGAGTACACTACATTCGTACGTAACTTTAACCCGTACCTTGGTGCTACTAACCTACATACTACAACTGACTTCATGTATGAGCCGCTAGTAGTATTTAACGAAATGCACGGTAACACTCCAGTGTTCCGTCTAGCTGAAAACTTCAAGATGTCAGATGATCTGATGAGCGTTGTTTTCGACATTCGTAAGGGTGTTAAATGGTCAGACGGAGAAACTTTCTCTGCTGATGATGTTGTTTTTTCTTTCAACCTTGTAAAAGAGAAGCCAGAGCTTGACCAATCTGGTATCAACTCTTGGGTAACTTCTGTAGAAAAACTGAACGACAACCAAGTTAAGTTCACACTAACAGAAGCAAACTCAAACGTACCTTACGAGATTGCTAAAGTACCTGTAGTACCTAAGCACATCTGGAAAGACGTTAAAGATCCATCAACGTTTACCAATGAGAACCCGGTAGGTTCTGGTCCATTTACAGAAATCGATACGTTTACAGCGCAGCTATACATCCAGTGTGCAAACCCGAACTACTGGGATGCAGACAACCTAGATGTTGACTGTCTACGTGTTCCACAAATTGCGAACAACGACCAATTCCTAGGTAAAGTTGTAAACAGTGAAATGGACTGGACGTCTTCTTTCGTTCCAGATATCGATCGTACATACGCAGCAGCTAGCCCTAAACACCACTACTGGTACCCGCCAGCAGGTACACAGGCATTCATCGTTAACTTCAAGCACCCTGATGCTGCGAAGCATGAAGCATTGAGCAACGTTGACTTCCGTCGTGCTTTCTCTATGGCTCTTGACCGTCAAACTATCATCGACATCGCATTCTACGGTGGCGGTACTGTAAACGATTTCGCATCGGGTCTTGGCTACGCGTTTGAAGCTTGGTCTGATGAAAAAACTCATGACAAGTACAAAGGCTTCAACACTTACAACGCTGAAGGCGCGAAGAAGCTTCTTGCTGACGCTGGCTTCAAAGATGTAAACAAAGATGGTTTTGTTGACACTCCATCAGGCAAGTCTTTCGAACTAATGATTCAATCGCCAAACGGCTGGACTGACTTCAACAACACAGTTCAACTAGCGGTAGAACAGCTAAACGAAATCGGTATTAAAGCAAAAGCTCGTACACCTGACTTCTCTGTTTACAACCAAGCAATGCTTGAAGGTACATACGACGTAGCATACACAAACTACTTCCACGGTGCGGATCCATACACGTACTGGAACAGTGCTTACAACTCATCACTACAATCTGGTGATGGTATGCCTCGTTTCGCAATGCACTTCTACAAAAACGACAAGCTAGATGGTCTTCTAAACAGCTTCTACAAAACAGCTGATAAGAACGAGCAGCTAGACATTGCACACGGTATCCAGCAAATCATCGCTGCAGACCAAGTGACAATCCCTGTGATGTCTGGTGCTTACATGTACCAATACAACACAACTCGCTTCACTGGTTGGTGGAACGAAGAAAATCCAAAAGGCCGTCCAAACATTTGGGCTGGTATTCCAGAGCGTCTACTTCATGTACTGGACCTAAAACCAGTTAAATAAGTAATCGTTCAATCCTTGCGGCGTAACCTCTTACGCCGCTTATAAAAATCCCCACACTCTCAATTGAAAGTATGGCGCTAGTCGTCAGGGGATTTTTCGTTCCAAATTTCGCTAGGAGCGACCTGAATCCAGAAACAGGGAAACAATCTGGGTGAGTAAGGTGTGAGTTATGGGTTATTTTTTAAGACGTTTGTCATTTTATTTTGTCGCGCTATTAGTTGCTGCGACGTTAAACTTTATTATTCCAAGAGCAATGCCTGGTGACCCAGTTACCATGATGTTTGCGAACGCTTCTGTACAAGTTACTCCAGAGCGTATTGCTGCAATGAAAGAACTATTAGGCTTCGTTGATGGTGGCTACTTAGTTCAATACGTGGCGTACATGAAGAACATTCTTAGCTGGGAACTTGGTACATCAATTCAATTCTACCCACTTTCTGTAAACACACTGTTGGGTGGAGCATTCGGTTGGTCGCTTTTCTTAGCCGGCACCGCAGTTATTCTTTCTTTCTCGATTGGTTCAATCCTAGGTATTTTCGCAGCGTGGAAACGCGGCAGTAAGTACGATGCCTTCGTAACGCCAGGGATGCTGATTCTACAAGCCGTTCCTCAAGTTGTTATCGCGATGATTGCACTATTTACCTTTGCAATTGGCTTGAAGTGGTTCCCAACAGGGTATGCCTACACCGCTGGTACTATACCTGATTGGACAAGCTGGGCATTCATTAAAGATGTCGCTTACCACGCCTTCTTACCACTGTTCTGTGCTTCTGTTGTTCAAATTGGTGGCTTCCTAGTAAACATGCGTAACAACATGATCAACCTATTAGCCGAAGACTACATCACCATGGCGAAAGGCAAAGGCCTGAGCGAAAACCGAGTGGTATTCAACTACGCAGCTCGTAACGCGATGCTACCTAGTGTGACAGCCCTGTCAATGTCGCTAGGTATGGCAATCGGCGGTCAGTTAATTATCGAAATCATCTTTAACTACCCAGGTCTTGGCAGCGTACTTTTCAACGCAATTAACGCTCGTGACTACCAAGTACTGCAAGGTCAGCTGCTTATCATGACGCTATTCATGCTGTTCTTTAACCTAGTTGCAGACATGCTTTACGTTGTTCTTGACCCTCGTCTTCGTAAGGGTGGTAAATAATCATGAAAGACTTTTTAAAACTCATTTGGCGTAACCCGATGGCCCTAACAGGCGTCATCATCCTAAGTATTTTTATTCTTGGCGCGATTGCAGCTCCATTAATCACCAAACATGTACCAGACAAGCGTACAGGTAACCCACACGAATATCCTGGTTTCGTGGTGAAGTCTGCACAAACTAACCCTGATGGCTGGGTTGCTCAAAATCTAGCAGACGACCGTCGTACATTGATCATGTCTAAAAAGGCAGACCACGTACTAGGTACAACTCGTATGGGTCGTGACGTTTGGTCTCAAGTGGTATACGGCGCACGCGTATCTCTTGCTGTAGGTTTTGGTGCGGGTCTAACCGTATGTTTACTCGCAACTGTTATTGGTGTTTCTGCAGGTTACTTCGGTGGCCGTGTCGATGACGTTCTAACAGCCGCAATGAACATCATGCTGGTAATCCCTCAATACCCATTACTGTTCGTAGTAGCAGCCTTTATCGGTGAGGCAGGGCCACTCACCATAACCTTGGTTATCGGCTTTATGTCTTGGGCTTGGGGTGCCCGTGTTGTTCGCTCCCAAACCTTAGCACTGCGTGAAAAAGAGTTTGTAAAAGCCGCTGAAGTTTTGGGTGAATCTTCATTCCGCATCATCTTCGTAGAGATTCTGCCAAACCTTATCTCTATCGTTGGCGCAAGCTTCATCGGTTCGGTGATGTACGCAATCATGATGGAAGCAACCATCTCGTTCCTAGGTCTTGGTGACCCGAACACAATCAGCTGGGGCATCATGCTTTACAACGTTCAAACCTCTTCATCAATGCTGATTGGCGCTTGGTGGGAACTGCTGGCTCCTTGTATCGCACTGACACTACTTGTAACTGGCCTTGCTCTACTTAACTTCGCGGTCGATGAAATTGCTAACCCGCAACTGCGTTCTCACAAAGGCATGAAGCGTTGGAAGAAACTAGCAGCTCAAGACAAAGAAGAACGTGAACCAGAACTACCACCACAAAATGCACTTTGGAGCGGAGATAAATAATCATGTCTGAACCACTAATTTCTATCCGCAACTTATGCGTGGATTACATCACAGAGTCTGGCGATGTTCGTGCGTGTAACAACGTAAGTTTCGACATCGCTCCAGGTGAAGTCTTCGGCCTAGCTGGTGAATCTGGCTGTGGTAAATCAACGGTCGCTTTCTCTCTTATGCGTCTTCATAAGCCGCCCGCTTACATCAGTGGTGGTGAGGTTATCTTCAACGGTGAGAACATCCTTGAATACAGTGATGACCGTATGCAGTCGTTCCGTTGGAGTGAGATGTCGATGGTATTCCAGAGCGCGATGAACGCACTCAACCCAGTACTACCGATGGAAGAGCAGTTCTGTGACGTAATCATGCGTCACACCAACATGACTCGCGAGCAAGCTAAGCAGCGTGCTGAAGGTCTACTTGAAATCGTCGATATTCACCCGAGCCGATTGAGTGACTATCCTCACCAATTCTCTGGCGGCATGCGTCAGCGCTTGGTTATTGCTATCGCGTTAGCACTGAATCCAAAGCTGATCATTATGGATGAGCCGACAACCGCACTTGATGTGGTTGTGCAACGCGAAATCCTACAAAAGATCTATGCACTAAAAGAAGAATTTGGCTTCTCAATTCTGTTCATCACCCATGACTTGTCATTGATGGTCGAGTTCTCTGACCGCATCGGCATCATGTACTCAGGTGAGCTAATCGAAGTGGCTAACTCTCAAGATATTCTAGAAAACCCTTACCACCCTTACACCAAAGGGCTGGGAAGTTCTTTCCCTCCACTGACAGGGCCAAAGACAAAGTTAGCAGGTATTCCGGGTAACCCTCTGAACCTGTTAGAGATCCCTGAAGGGTGTCGTTTCCAAGCTCGTTGTGACCGTGTACATGAAAAGTGTACCAAGGTGCCAACCAAGCTGCGTTCTATCGACCCGGGACATTTGTCTAACTGCCACCTGTACGGTGACCCAATAGTACAAAGGAAGCTATAGCTTGCGTGAATAACGAACAAGGCGGCTCGACCGCCTAAAAACAAGCAAAGCGAATAAGGATTCTGGAGACAATTATGAGCAAAGATTTCGGTCAATTATTGGTAGAAGGCAAGAATGTCGTAAAAGACTTCCCAATAAGCAGTACCACCATTCAAACCCCAATGATGCGTGCGATTAACGACGTGTCATTCAAGATGTACAAAAGCCGTGGCCTAGCAGTGGTTGGTGAGTCTGGTTCAGGCAAATCAACAACCGCAAAAATGATCGCAAAAATGTACGCACCTTCAGGCGGCACGATCGAATACAAAGGTCGTGATATCCAAGAGATCTCAAGCAGAAAAGAGCTTATGCACTACCGTGAAGGCGTGCAGATGGTATGGCAAGACCCGTTTGGTTCATTGAACCCAACACACAATATCTTCCACCACATTGCTCGACCACTGTTGATCCACAAGAAGGTAACCCCGGGCAATAAGAGAGAACTAGAAGAACGTGTTTACGATCTTTTAGAGCAAGTGGGCCTGATCCCACCAAAAGAGACGGCGAAGAAGTACCCTCACCAACTGTCTGGCGGCCAACGTCAACGTGTCAACCTAGCCCGCAACATCGCGGTAGGTGCCGAAGTTGTACTAGCCGATGAGCCAACTTCAATGCTTGATGTATCGATTCGTGCCGGTGTTTTGAACCTGATGGAAGAGATGAAGTTCGAGAAGCAAATGTCTCTGCTTTACATCACTCACGATATCGCAACCGCTCGTTACATCGCTGAAGACCTTTCGGTGATGTACGTGGGACACATGGTGGAATGGGGCGATACCGATGACGTGATTGCTAACCCTCAGCACCCATACACCCAATTGCTTGTTTCGGCCGTTCCAGATCCTAAGAAGTCGATCCACGAGCAACTTGCAGGCAACAAAGGTGAGATTCCTCTGTGGACACCAGTATCAGCAGGCTGCCCATTTGCAGGCCGATGTACTCACGCAATGGATAAGTGCAAAGAGCAGCTACCAGGGGTTACGCAGCTCGCTGATAACCACTTTGTGCGCTGTTACCTACACGAAAGCTAAGCAATAAAACCCAAGTTAGGGTCTTCGGACCCTAACTATTTATATCCAAAACATTCAAGTACCTAGCCAATAGAAACTAGGACTGTCGGAGAATATTGATGCTGTTATTGACCAACCATATTGGCTATGAGTCCACAGGCCCGAAGCAAGCTATCCTACAAACTAAGAAAGCTCGCCTATCAAGCACTACGGCTCTACTCGTCTGTGCTGACAACCATATGACTGTCGGAAATTTTGATGTGGTTAAACAAGGCCGCGTAGCAAATTGGCATCAAGGGCAATTCTTCACTATTGATTTCAGTTCAGTCACTGAATCTGGTCGCTACTACCTACGTTTTGACAACCTGCGTTCAGAAGTATTTGAGATTGGTAGCAACCTATTAATGAACCACACGTTTTCTGATGTGCTTCATTACTTTAAGTCACAACGCTGTGGCGGGATTTTCGACAAAAAAGATCGACAAGCACAAATTCTAGGTACCGACCGATACGTCGATGTCCACGGTGGATGGTATGACGCATCAGGTGATGTCAGTAAGTATTTTAGCCACCTGTCTTATGGTAACTACCTAAACCCACAACAAATTCCGATGGTCGTTTGGAACATGCTAAAAAGCGTACGCTTGACTGGCCATAACCCAGACTTCCCGAAATTCTCCATGACTCGTCTAACGGAAGAGGCTCTGTTCGGTGCCGACTTCTTAGTGCGTATGCAAGACGCTGACGGATACTTCTATATGACGGTATTCGACAAATGGAGCAAAGATATCAACCAACGCGATATCTGCGCTTATGCGACTCAAGAAGGTCATAAATCAACGGACTTACAAGCGGGCTACCGACAAGGTGCAGGTGTTGCTATCGCAGCATTAGCCGCAGCTTCTGAGCTTGAAATCTCTGGTAGCTACTCGAGCCACACATACCTTGAAATGGCGGTTAAGGGTTACTGGCATCTAAAAGAGTACAACCTCCAGTATCTAAACGATGGTGAAGAGAACATCATCGATGAGTATTGCGCCCTACTCGCAGCCAATGAGCTGTATCGCGTAACACAAGACCAGCAATACCTATCAGAAGCAAGAACTTGGGCGACTCGTTTAATCTCTCGTCAGCAATCCGATGATTCATTTGAGCACTTCTGGTCGGCAAACTCTGATGGCTCTCGTCCATACTTTCACGCAGCTGAAGCCGGTCTTCCTGTGATTGCACTATGTGAATACATCGACAACGAAACCGATGCTGAATTAAAAGAACAGGCGCGCACAGTTGTTGAACAAGCTTGTCAGTTCGAAATCAACATCACCGACAAAGTCACCAACCCATTTGGCTATCCAAGACAATACGTTAAATCTGTCGATGGTGATAAACGTGATGCCTTCTTCGTCGCTCAACAGAACGAAACCGGTTACTGGTGGCAAGGCGAGAATGCACGCCTTGGCTCACTCGCAACCATGGCTTACCTAGTTCAACCGCACATTAAAGATAGCGAACTTCAAGAGCGCTTAATCCAGCTTTCACAAAATAGCCTTGATTGGATCTTGGGCCTCAACCCATATCACATGTGCATGCTCGATGGTCATGGCCATAACAACCCAGACTACCTACCTCAGCTTGGTTTCTTCAATGCGAAAGGCGGTATCTGTAATGGCATCACAGCTGGTTTTGAAGATGAACAAGACATTGCGTTCAACCCTCCAGCACAAAAAGATGACATGCTTCAAAACTGGCGCTGGGGCGAACAATGGATCCCTCACGGCGCTTGGTTCCTATTAGCCACAGCGGCACAGTTCAGCTTCCTAGCTCAGCGTAAGGAGCAATAATAATGACTCTTTACTACGTAGGTATTGATGGTGGTGGTACTTCTTGTCGTGCTCGTATTCGTGACGACCAAGGCAAATTGATTGGTGAAGCGAAAAGTGGCAGTGCCAACATCCTTTTGGGTGTTGATGTTGCGATGAGCTCAATTATTGATGCCATTACAAAAGCAGCACAACAAGGGCAACTCAACTCAGACCATTTTTCAAATATGCATGTTGGCCTAGCACTGGCTGGCGCTGAGCAAAAATCAGCATGGTTCGACTTCATGGCTCAACCACACCCTTTCGCAAGCATGACACTAAATACCGACGCTTATGGCGCTTGCATTGGTGCTCACAATGGCCAAAACGGCGCAATCATGATCGGTGGTACGGGTTCTTGCGGTATCTTCCTAAAAGACGGTGAGCAATATGTGGTTGGCGGTCGTGAATTTCCGATTTCAGATCAAGGCGGCGGCGCAGTCATGGGCTTACGTTTGATTCAACAAGTCTTGCTTGCAGAAGACGGTATTCGCAACAAAACCCCGCTGACTCTACATGTGATGAATCACTTTAATAATGATGTGGATGCCATTGTCGAATGGTCAAAAGGTGCTATTCCAAAGGATTACGGTCAATTCTCACCAGTTATTTTTCAACTCGCTAATGAAGGTGACGAACTGGCTATCGAGATGCTCAAGCAAACCGCCGCTGATATCGAAATGTTTGTACTAGCACTGCATCACAAAGGTGCGGACAAGGTATGCCTGATGGGAAGTATCGCAGAGCGAATTCTCAACTGGCTATCACCACCAGTACAGCAATGGATCGTTAAACCTCAATTCGACGCTATAGAAGGCGCATTGATGTTTGCCGGGAAACCACAACACAACTTGTATCAACAGGCTTAGCAGGGAAGTTATATGAATTATCGCATCGACTTAGCTGTTCTTTCTGAACAAAAAAATAACTGCCGATTTGGCCTTACGGTACATAACTTAAGTGACCTCGACGTAACAGATTGGTCTCTGCACTTTGCATTTGATCGATTCATCCTTCCAGAAAGTTTATCGCAAGGTGAACTGACTCAAGTTGGAAGCTTTTGTTCGTTCAAACCAAGTTCGTCAGTGTTAAAGGCGAACAACCATTACTACCTTGAATTCAGCATTCAAAGCGCCCCATTCCGTTTTTATTCTGACGGTCTAAACGATGCCTTTATCCAAACGCATCACCAAGGCGAAACCTCGGTGCTGCCAGTCGCGATATCACCTATTGTTCTGGCGTCACCATACCGTGAACGCAATCAAATACCTGAAGTTAACGCTGCTGAGATTGCATTGATTCCTCAGCCTAATCAGATCGAATTTCAGCAAGGTAGTTTCGCGCTAAGTAACTTCGCGCTAAATAACGACTGCAGAATTGAGGTTCAATCTCATCTTGCTGATAAGGCAGTCTCTTGGTTCCAGCAAGAGTTGCTCTCGACCTTTGAGCTGTCTCTTTCGACCGCGCTTTCAGCTGAACTTTCAAAAGACGAAAGCGGCAACATTCTATTTCGCAGCAACCCGACGTTAGATGAAGCCGAATACAAACTGACCATCACTGCACAACAGATTATTGCTGAATCAGGCAGCCAGTCGGGCTTTACACACGCTGTGGCAAGCTTGATTCAACTAGTTCAACAACTGGACGCAGAGAACTTCTCTCTACCATGTTGCAAGATAGCCGACCAACCGCGCTTTAAGTACCGCGGCATGATGTTGGACTGCGCTCGTCACTTCCACTCAGTAGAGCAAGTGAAGCGTTTAATCAATCAACTGGCGCACTACAAGTTCAACGTATTTCATTGGCACCTAACTGACGATGAAGGTTGGAGAATTGAGATAAAGAGCCTGCCACAGCTAACAGAAATTGGCGCTTGGCGTGGCCCTGATCATGCACTAGAGCCGCAATATACCCACATTGCGGAAAACTACGGCGGCTTCTACACGCAACAACAAATTCGTGAAGTCATTGAATATGCAGAGCAACGCAGCATCACGGTGATCCCAGAGATCGATATTCCGGGACACTGCCGTGCCGCAATCAAATCACTGCCTGACATGCTGGTAGAGCAAGCGGATACCACTCAATACAAGAGCATTCAGCACTACAACGACAATGTACTAAACCCAGGTTTGCCCGGTACTTACCAATTTCTAGATGCAGTTATTGAAGAAGTCGCAGAGCTGTTCCCGAGCGAATTAATTCACATGGGTGCAGACGAAGTGCCACCGGGAGTGTGGAGCAACAGCCCTGCTGCTCAAGCGTTGATGAAAGAACACCAGTACCAAGACAGCAAAGACCTACAAGGTCACCTATTCCGCTATGCCGAAAACAAGCTTAAGCAACTCGGCAAACGCATGGTCGGCTGGGAAGAAGCACAGCACGGCGACAAAGTGAGTAAAGAGACCATCATCTACTCATGGCTCAGTGAAGAAGCGGCTGTCAATTGCGCTCGCCAAGGCTTTGATGTGGTGTTGCAACCTGCACAGTTTACCTATCTCGACATGACCCAAGATTATGCACCGGAAGAACCGGGCGTAGATTGGGCTGCCGTTATCCCATTAGAACAAGCTTATACCTACGAAGCACTTGCTGAGATATCCGACACCGACCCAATTCGTAAGCGGATCCGCGGAATTCAGTGTGCTCTATGGTGTGAGATCGTCACCAACCAAAAGCGTATGGATTACATGGTATTCCCAAGAATTAGCGCTTTAGCTGAAGGATGTTGGACACATAAAAACAACCGAAACTGGCTAGATTACCTATCTCGCCTAAAGGGGCATCTGCCATTACTCGACAAACTCAATGTTGATTATCGCAACCCTTGGAAAGCTCAATAAAACAAACCAAAGCGACACTCATATCGAGTGGTTGCTGACTCAAATTAAGGTGCTCAGTTAGATACGACTCAGCATCACTATTTAAAAATTAGCTGCATAGATGCAGTTTGTTAAAAAGGAAATGACAATGAAATACGGCTATTTCGATAACGACAATCGCGAATACGTCATCACTCGCCCTGATGTACCAGCACCTTGGACAAACTACCTAGGTACTGAAAAGTTTTGTACCGTGATTTCGCACAATGCGGGCGGTTACTCGTTCTACAATTCTCCGGAATACAACCGTGTTACTAAGTTCCGTCCAAACGGCACCTTTGACCGTCCTGGACACTATGTGTACCTGCGTGATGATGAGACAGGTGATTACTGGTCTATCTCTTGGCAACCAGTGGCAAAGAGCCTAGATGAAGCGAACTACGAAGTTCGTCACGGCCTGTCATACTCAAAATTCAAATGTGAATACAGCGGCATTACCGCAACCAAGACGCTATTCGTACCTAAGGGTGAAGATGCAGAAGTTTGGGACGTTGTATTAAAGAACAACACTGACAAGCCACGTACCATCAGCACTTTCTCGTTTGTTGAGTTCTCTTTCAGCCATATTCAATCAGACAATCAAAACCATCAGATGTCTTTGTACTCTGCGGGCACGTCTTACCAAGAAGGTGTTCTGGAATACGACCTGTACTACAACACTAACGACTTTGAAGGCTTCTACTACCTAGCTTCAACTTTCTCACCAGACAGCTACGATGGCCAACGTGACAACTTCCTTGGTATGTACCGTGATGAAGCAAATCCAATTGCGGTTGAAAACGGTAAGTGTTCTAACAGCGCTCAAACTTGTTACAACCATTGTGGTTCTCTGCACAAGCAATTTACGATTCAACCCGGTGAAGAAGTTCGCTTTGCGTATGTACTCGGTATCGGTAAAGGCAACGGTGAACGCCTACGTGAGAAGTACCAAGACACAGCAAACGTAGACGCCGCTTTCCAAGGCATCAAAGATCACTGGGACGAGCGTTGCAACAAATTCCAAGTTAAGTCGCCAAACGAAGGCTTAGACACAATGATCAACACGTGGACGCTATACCAAGCGGAAACCTGTGTGGTTTGGTCACGCTTTGCATCATTCATCGAAGTTGGCGGTCGTACTGGTCTTGGTTACCGTGATACGGCTCAAGATGCTATTTCAGTACCCCATGCCAACCCACAAATGACCAAGAAACGTATTATCGACCTGCTTCGCGGCCAAGTGAAAGCGGGCTACGGTCTACACTTGTTCGATCCTGACTGGTTCGATCCAGAGAAAGCCGACGTTGAGCCATCAAAATCACCAACAGTTGTTCCAACACCGTCAGATGACGACAAGATCCACGGCATTGAAGACACATGTTCTGATGACCACCTATGGATCGTTCCGACCATTATCAAATACGTAATGGAAACCGGTGAGCACGACTTCTTCGATGAAGTGATTCCATACGCAGACGGTGGCGAGGCGACAGTTTATGAACACATGAAAGCGGCACTGAACTTCTCTGCTGAATACGTGGGTCAAACGGGTATCTGTAAAGGTCTTCGAGCTGACTGGAATGACTGTTTGAACCTAGGTGGTGGTGAATCTTCAATGGTTTCATTCCTACACTTCTGGGCGCTACAAGAATTCCTAGATCTTGCTAAGTTCCGTAATAACGATGCTGATGTTGCGAAATACACTGAAATGGCAGCTAACGTTCGCGAAGCGTGTGAAACGCACCTTTGGGATGACGAAGGCGGCTGGTACATCCGTGGTCTAACTAAAAATGGCGACAAGATCGGTACCGCTCAACAAGCTGAAGGTCGTGTACACCTTGAGTCAAACACGCTAGCCGTTCTATCTGGTGCTGTATCTCAAGAACGCGGTGAGAAAGCGATGGACGCTGTTGATGAGAACCTTTTCTCAGAATACGGCCTACACCTAAACTCTCCTTCATTTGCAACACCAAACGATGATATCGGTTTCGTAACTCGCGTTTACCAAGGCGTAAAAGAGAACGGCGCAATCTTCTCTCACCCTAACCCATGGGCCTGGGTAGCAGAAGCGAAACTAGGCCGTGGTGACCGTGCGATGAAATTCTATGACGCACTGAACCCATACAACCAAAACGACATGATTGAAACGCGTTACGCAGAACCATACTCGTACGTGCAGTTCATCATGGGTAAAGATCACCAAGACCACGGCCGTGCAAACCACCCTTGGTTAACCGGTACCTCTGGTTGGGCTTACTTCGCGGTAACCAACTTCATTCTTGGTGTTCGTACAGGCTTTGAAGGCTTAACGGTTGATCCTTGTATCCCGACTGATTGGCCAGAATTCGAGGTTACTCGTCAATGGCGTGGCGCAACTTACAACATCACAGTGCAAAACCCGAATGCAGTAAGCAAAGGCGTTGCCTCTATCACTATCAATGGTGAATCAGTTGAAGGCGCTATCCCAGTACAAGCAGAAGGCAGCGTGAACGATGTTGTCGTTGTTCTAGGCTAGTCACGCAATTTAACGAACAGCTCTTGTCTCAAGTCTTTACAGGCTTGAGACAATGAGACTAAAAGGATTTTCTAATGATTAAATTTGGTACAGGTGGCTGGCGCGCTTTCATTGGTGAGGAGTTCACTAGAGAAAACGTCCGTTTGGTAGCGCAAGCACTCGCTAACATCATCAACAACGAAGATGCAGCCAAGAATGGGTTTGTGATCGGCTATGACCGTCGTTTCCTTTCCGATAAAGCCGCATGTTGGTTTGCAGAAGTACTTGCGGCGAACAACATCAAAGTAAGCTTCATCGATAAGTTTGTTCCAACACCTATCGTGATGTTCCAAGCAAAAGAGATGGGATGCACCTACTCGGCGTGTATTACCGCCTCTCACAACCCAGCCGATTACAATGGCATCAAGGTATTCATTGAAGGTGGCCGTGATGCTGATGAGATCATCACAGAGAAGATCGAACAGCAAATCGCAACACTGACCAACGAAGATATTATTCGTGTCGATTTCGAGCAAGCATTAAACGACAAAGAAATCGAGATCATCAACCCGATGAACGACTTTGTTGATTCAATCATCAACTTCATCGATATCGATTCGATCAAGAAAGCTAACCTACGTGTACTGATTGACCCAATGTTTGGCGTTGCAAAAAATGCTCTGCAAACCGTGCTGATTAACGGTCGCTGTGATGTCGACGTCATCAACGATGGCAAAAACCCAGATTTTGGTGGCTTAATGCCGTCGCCAAATGCTGCAACGCTGTATCGCTTGAAGCACTTAGTTGCAGCAGAAGGCTATGACATTGGTATTGGTACTGATGGCGATGCTGACCGTTTGGGAATCATCGATGAGAAAGGTCACTTCATTCACCCTAACGAAGTGCTACTCCTACTTTACTACTACTTGCTGGAATACAAAGGCTGGAAGGGCTCTGTCGTTCGTAACATCGCAACCACACACCTACTGGATAAAGTGGCGGCAGATCATGGTGAGAAGAGCTTTGAGGTTCCTGTAGGCTTTAAGCATATCAGCTCACAAATGGAGGCCGATGACTCTCTGATTGGTGGCGAAAGTTCAGGTGGTTTAACCATTCGTGGTCACATCAAAGGTAAGGATGGCGTATTTGCTTCAAGCTTACTGGTTGAGATGATCAGTGTGACAGGCAAGAAGTTGTCTGAATTACTTGATGAGATTTACTCTAAATATGGCTATGCCTACACCGCAGAAGGCGATTATAAGTTTAAACCTTCAGAGAAAGAAGCGCTCTACACTAAGATCTACGTCGAGAAGCAACTGCCTGAATTTGAATACGAAATTGAAAAAGTAAGCTATGAAGATGGTGCCAAGGTGTACTTCAAGAATGGCGGCTGGGTGATTGCTCGCTTCTCAGGAACAGAGCCGTTACTACGAATCTTCGCAGAAATGGAAGATAAAGACACTGCAGAACGTGTTCTTCAAAAAGTGAAAGACTTCCTCTCTCTATAGGCTTATAGAGTGCAGCAGTTTTGTATGGGACTTAACAAATCACTGCCTTGTTAAAGCCTATAAGTGAAGAACTCTTGCCCAGTACTTTGATTAAAGTGCTGGGCTTTTTTATCGCGATTCTTGTAACGATTAGTATCGCGTTATATCTCTTTAAAAAGCCAATACGCCTTTGGTATCGACTTTTACGTTGACCGGCATACCCACTTCAAGTGCTTCTGACGAGGTTGCTAATAACTTCTGACCATGCGCTTCGATTACATAACGACAGTGATCACCCATAAATTGCTGTTCTAGCACCGAAATAGCACTATCTTGCTCGTAACTTGCTTGGATATGCTGGGGCCTTAGCAGAAGCTCACATGTATTGCCGAACTCAATCTCCGTTTGCGGTTTGGCTTCAACCATACCCAAACTGGTTTCAAATTCATGCTCCGAAATACGCTGTGCATTGAGGTAGCTACCGCCACCCAAAAAGTCTGCAACAAACTTACTTGAAGGATGGAAATACAACTCAGATGCCGAACCATACTGCTCAATCACACCATGGTTCATTACTGCCATTTTATCTGCAAATGCGAACGCTTCTTCACGGCTGTGAGTTACGAAGATAGCTGTAACACCCTGCTTCTTAAAAATCTTGCGAATCTGAGAAATCAGCTCATGACGAACCTGAGTATCGATGTTTGAGAATGGTTCATCTAACAGTAGCAAGTCTGGCTTGTACGCCAAAGAACGAGCAATAGCGACACGCTGCTGTTGACCACCTGAAAGTTGATGTGGGTAGCGGTCACCGAACTCATCTAAGTGAACCAGCTCCAGCATCTCTTGAACTTTGTCTTTCTTTTGCTGCTCAGAAAGGTCTTTCAAGCCAAAGCCGACATTCTGGTTTACCGTCAGATGCGGAAACAGGGCGTAATCTTGGAAAATCATACCAATGTTACGCTGCTCTGGTGGCAACCAATTCTCGCCATCATCAATGGTTTGACAGTTCAAACTCATCACACCGCTACTTAATGGAAGTAAGCCTGCAATCGCCTTCAGTAAGGTCGTTTTACCGCAGCCACTCGCACCAAGAAGACAAACAATTTCACCATGCTCAACTTCTAACGAGAGCGCTTCCAAAATGGTTTGCGACTCATACTTACAAGTCAGATCTTTAATTGATAATGCACAACTCATTAGTTTTTCTGCTCCAAGGAACGGTTTACGATGATCAGAGGAATTAAACCCACCAACACCAATAATACAGCAGGCATCGCCGCCAATTCTAGGTGCTCATCTGAGGCATAGTTATAAACATAAGTCGCCAATGTCTCGAAGTTGAAAGGACGCAGCAGCAAGGCCGCATTCAACTCTTTCATTGATTCGATAAACACCAGTAAGCCAGCGATCAATGCGCCACGTTTAATCAAAGGTAAATGAACACGGCGTAACATCTGATTGGTATTGCAGCCCATGGTTTTAGAAGCCATATCCAATGAAGGGGATACTTTACTCAAGCTGCTTTCAATACTGCCAATTGCCACTGCAGAGAAACGTACGACCATGGCAAAAATTAGCGCGAACATGGAGCCAGAGAAGATCAAACCAGGTCGCCCCCACTCCATCACTTTCGCAATGTCATTGACCAAGTGATCCATGAACAAAACAGGTACCATCACACCAATCGCTAACACGGTGCCTGGGACGGCATAGCCCATCGAAGCGAGGCGCATATAAGCCTGATTCTTCTTACTCGGACTAACGCGTTGGTTAAAGTTAACAATCATCGCGATAATCACGCCAATAATCGCAGCAGCTACCGAAACGTAAAGGCTGTTGATGGCATATTCTCTGAATTCAGGGGTCCAGCTTTGAGCAAAATATTTGTAGGCGTAAATAATGAGCTGGCCAAGAGGGAATAAGAACGCAACGCAAACTAATCCCCAGCACCAGAATAGTGCCAGCCATTTTTTCCAACCAGAAAGGTCGTAACGAAAATCTTCGCGGCTGCTGAACTGATTCTGGAATAGCTTCTGCTTACGGCGACTGTATCGCTCTGAGCTCAACAGTAGGATCACGATAACCAGCATGATTGCCGATATTTTCGCAGCTGCCGTTAAGCTTGAGTAGCCTAGCCAAGTATCATAAACCGCAGTCGTTAAAGTATTTACCGCAAAGTAACTCACGGTACCAAAGTCACCGATGGTCTCCATAGCAACAAGCGATAAACCGACCGCCATTGATGGACGAACAAGTGGTAAGGAGATACGACGGAAGCTTTCCCAAGGCGAGCATTTTAGCAAACGAGCAGATTGTAATAAGGAGACGTTTTGCTCCATAAATGCCGCGCGGCACAGCAAATAAACATAAGGATAGAGAACGAGAGACAGAACAATAATAGCGCCGGATAAGGTTCTAATATCTGGGAACCAATACTCACCGGGTCCCCACCCAGTAAGATCTCGCAGTAGAACCTGAACAGGGCCGGCAAAGTCGAACCAATCGGTAAAGATATAGCCAACAATATAGCCTGGCATTGCTAATGGCAGGACGAGTGCCCACTGCAAAACACGCTCTCCCGGAACACGGCACATTGCCATAACCCAGGCCGACGGAATACCAAAAACTAAAGACAGAAACATGGTTCCTATGACTAAAACCACCGTGTTGTAGGCATAGGTAGGCATCACTGTGGACATCAGATGAGAAAATAGCTCATCTGTTTCTCCAACAGCCGTCGTAAAAATCGCTAAGATCGGTAAAACCAGTAATACAGCAATAATGCCGCTACTGGTGTTCCATAAATAATTCTTTTCTTTCATCGCCTAACTACAACGAGGCTTAATGAAACACAAATGCATTTGCAAATACATCTCATATCCTTTTAATGGTGGGGTTATTTATACCCATATACTCTAATGACTTCAAGGTGAGATGCTAATAACTCAAGGGATCAACGGGGTGCTTTGTATCAAAAAGTGATTTTCCAATAACAAACAACCCCAAGTAACCAAAATGGCGACTTGAGGTTGTCATTTTACTTAGGCCGGAGCCTACCGTAATAAATTATAGATCGAACTTAACTTCGTCTAATAGCTTGATTGCAGCCGCGTGGTGGTTTGCAATTTCATCTAGAGAAATAGTATCCGCTTTGAACTCGCCCCATGAAGCAACAAGCTCAGAAGGTTTAACGTCTGCTTTCACTGGGTATTCGTAGTTCACTTCTGCGTACATGCTTTGTGCTGTGTTACCAGACAGGAATTCCATCAGCTTAACGGCATTCTCTTCATTTGGAGAGTATTTAGCCATTGCCATACCAGAGATGTTTACGTGAGTACCTGTAGTCTCTTGGTTAGGGAAGTTAATGTAAACAGAGTCAGCCCAAGCTTTTTGCTCTTTATCATTAACCATCTTACCTAGGTAGTAGCTGTTACCAAGAGCAACATCACATAGACCTTCTTTAATCGCTTTAACTTGCGCGCGGTCGTTACCTTGAGGCTTACGTGCTAGGTTTGCTTTTACGCCTTCTAGCCATTCTTTCGTTTCAGCTTCACCTTTGTGAGCAATCATCGAAGATACTAGAGAAACATTGTATGGGTGCTTACCACTACGAGTACAGATTTTGCCTTTAAATTCAGGCTTAGTTAGATCTTCGTAAGTGAACTCTTCACCTAGACGACCAACACGGTCACGTGAAGAATAAACGCTACGTGTACGAGTTGTTAGAGCGAACCACTCGTTATCTGTATCTTGGTATTGAGCTGGGATGTTCTTTTCAAGTACATCGCTCTCTACAGATTGAACTAGACCTTGTTTAGTTAATTCAGATAGACGGCTGATATCTACAGTTAAGACAACGTCAGCTGGGCTGTATTCACCCTCTTGAGCTAACTTCTCTGCTAAACCTTTTTTAGCAAACTTAACGTTTACTTTAATACCAGTCTCTTTTGTGAACTCTTTGAACATTGGCTCAACAAGGAAAGGTTGACGGTAAGAGTATACGTTTACTTCTTCCGCAGCCATTGCTGTCGGGGCAATTACACCACACGCTAGAGCTGAAAGTGTTAGCAGTTTCTTCATTGTAAAATCCTTTATATCGAAATGATAATGTCTATCAGTTGCGTTATTATATTCATCATTAACATAATTACAATGACGACCAACAAAAAATCCGTCTACTCAGACCATTCAAACTCTCACTTTTGTAACAAACCATTTCAACTTTGTGTCTTGTCGTTCCCCTTAAACAATGAGCCTAACTTCAACGTTCGTGTTTATATATTGTGCAACCGTAAATACAACAAAGCCCCGCAACAAGAGTTGCGGGGCTTTCTTTGTCCAACCTAACCCATTCAGATTAGGCGACGACTGTTGATTATTTTACTGATACAAACTCAGGGTAAGCGCCGACACCACAATCGTGCATGTCCATACCTTCAAGTTCTTCATCTTCCGTTACTCGGATACCGATTGTTGCTTTAAGCACCGCCCATACTGCTAGGCTAGCACCGAATACCCATGCAAAGATGACTGCTGCACCCATTAGCTGAGCACCAAACGTTGCATCAGCGTTGCTTAGTGGCACAGCCATTAGACCGAAGAAACCACATACACCGTGTACAGAGATAGCACCTACTGGATCATCAATCTTAGCTTTGTCTAGAGCGATGATGCTGAATACAACCAATGCACCAGATACCGAACCAATCGCTACAGCAAATAGAGGTGATGGTGATAGAGGGTCTGCAGTGATTGCTACTAGGCCAGCTAACGCGCCGTTAAGAATCATTGTTAGGTCTGCTTTACCCCAAGTTGTTTTACATACTAGTAGTGCTGCAATTGCGCCTGCTGCTGCTGCTGCGTTGGTGTTAAGGAAGATTTGACCTACTGCTGTTGCGTTCTCAAAATCCGAAACCATCAGTTGAGAACCGCCGTTGAAACCGAACCAACCGAACCAAAGGATAAATGTACCTAGCGTTGCAAGTGGCATGTTTGAACCAGGAATCGGGTAGATTTCACCGTTCTTACCGTATTTACCTTTACGAGCACCGAGTAGTAGAACACCAGCTAACGCTGCTGCTGCACCAGCCATGTGTACGATACCTGAACCTGCGAAGTCACTGAAACCCGCTTCTGATAGGAAACCACCGCCCCAAGTCCAATAACCTTCAACAGGGTAAATGAACGCTGTTAGTACTACAGAGAAGATTAGGAATGACCAAAGCTTCATACGCTCAGCAACCGCACCAGATACTACAGACATTGCTGTTGCAACGAATACTACCTGGAAGAAGAAGTCTGATTCTAGAGAGTGATCTGCGCCTTCACCTTGTGTACCAATTAGAGTACCAAATGATGGCAACCAACCGCCTTCACCGTTGTCGACATACATGATGTTGTAACCAACCACTAAGAAAGCTGTACAAGCAATTGCGTACAAACAGATGTTCTTAGTTAAAATTTCTGTGGTGTTCTTTGAACGAACTAGGCCAGCTTCTAACATCGCGAAGCCTGCTGCCATCCACATTACCAACGCACCTGAAATGAGGAAGAAAAAAGTGTCTAGTGCGTAACGTAGTTCCGTTACTGTTGTTGTAAGTTCCATATTAAAGTCTCCAGTCCTTGTAATTCTTTAAAGTGCTTCAGCATCCATTTCACCAGTACGAATTCGTACGGCTTGGCTTAGGTCATACACAAAAATTTTGCCGTCGCCGATTTTTCCGGTGTGTGCCGCTTGGCTAATAGCTTCAACAACTCGGTCAACATTCTCAGCTTGGGTAGCAATCTCTAGCTTCACCTTTGGTAGGAAATCCACTTGGTACTCTGCACCACGATACAATTCAGTGTGTCCCTTCTGACGACCAAAGCCTTTCACTTCAGAAACAGTCATACCTTCAATACCCACATCAGAGAGCGCTTCGCGTACATCGTCTAATTTGAATGGCTTAACAATGGCATTTATTAATTTCATATTCGTTCCTTAAATTCTTACTTAATCCATTAATTCTCTTATTACAATCCAAGTAGCGTGCCAAAAAGTTAAGTGCTTGATTTTAAATAAGATGAAGATAATAAGGTCGTAATAACGAAAAAGGCCGCACCAACATGGTGCAGCCTTTTCACTATCTTAATGCGCGATGCTCTTATTGCTCCAGTTTTGGGCAACGGAGCCTTCAAAGCTCTGAATGACTAACAAATAGGTCTTAGGACTAGTAACCTAAAAAATCCATCCAGCGTTCGATGAGCAGTTCGAAATCGTCGATTCCACAGCTTGCTTGGCTTTCACAGTTATAGAAGTCGAACTCACTGCCCTCTTCCATCTCTTGCTCATGCGCTAACACGTTTTCTTGAATCGTAACTTCATCTTCATTGATCGCAAGGCTAATCTCCTTGCCAAGCAACGTCACTTCATTGCTCAGGTCCTGTCGAGATTGCTCAATCAACGCCATCACATGATCTAGCTTCTGCTTATCTTTACCAATCTCTTCTTGAAGCCAACGGCCAACAATCTCATGGCCCATGCTGCATTTCACATAGTATTCACCCATTAGAGTGTTTCTAGTAAATTCGAATTCCATAAGGCTCCAAAGCTCTAATAAAAAGAGACTCAATAAAAGGGTTGTGGCAAAAATGAGGCGAGAGTATATAGCGAAGTCATCAAGAGATCGAGTCGCTCGTCGTCCAGTATTCAGACATAAAAAAACGCCTACCGAAGTAGACGTTCTATCATTTGGGTTCCTCTAAATAGTTGGAGTTGCAGTTAGGCGACAAGTTCGTTCATCCCTATGAGCATAGAAGCTCTATGTAATTAGGGCGGCCGGCGCTCCGGTGAACGTACGCAGTCAACAACGCTGCAGCTACAAATATAACGAGGAACTAAGCTGGTTCTTGGAAGATAACCGTGTCTGCTTTTTCCGTGTACTGACCCATTTTATGGAAGTTCAGGTAACGGTATGTATCAGCAGCCGTTGCATTAATCTTCTCAGCGTACTCTAAGTACTCTTCTTTCGTTGGGATGCGACCTAGAATCGCGCCAACAGCAGAAAGCTCAGCAGAAGCCAGATAAACGTTCGCGCCATTACCTAAGCGGTTCGGGAAATTACGCGTTGACGTCGACATAACCGTCGAAGCATCAGCAACACGAGCTTGGTTACCCATACATAGTGAACAGCCAGGAGTTTCGATACGTACCCCAGCACGACCGAAGATGCCGTAGTAGCCTTCTTCTGTCAGTTGGTCTTTATCCATCTTCGTTGGCGGAGCCACCCATAGGCGAGTATTTAGCGAGCCGTTAAACTCTTCTAGCATCTTACCTGCAGCACGGAAGTGACCGATGTTCGTCATACAAGAACCGATGAACACTTCTTGAATCTCTGTGCCTTGAACGTCAGATAGAAGACGAGCATCATCTGGATCGTTTGGTGCACATAGGATTGGTTGATCGATGTCAGCAAGATCAATCTCGATAACGTGCGCGTATTCCGCATCTGAATCAGCAGATAGCAACTCAGGGTTCTCTAGCCACTCTTCCATTGCTGTAATACGACGCTCAATCGTACGAACATCACCGTAACCTTCAGCGATCATCCACTTCAGCATCACGATGTTCGAGTTCAAGTACTCAGAGATAGACTCTTCAGAAAGCTTAACGGTACAACCTGCAGCAGAACGCTCAGCAGATGCATCAGAAAGCTCAAATGCTTGCTCAACAGATAAGTGCTCAACACCTTCAATTTCTAGTACACGACCAGAGAATTCGTTGATCTTACCGGCTTTCTCTACCGTTAGTAGGCCTTGCTTGATGCCGTAAAGAGGAATGGCATGTACTAGGTCACGTAGCGTGATACCCGGTTGCATTTCACCTTTAAAGCGAACCAAGATAGATTCAGGCATATCAAGAGGCATAACGCCTGTTGCTGCAGCAAATGCTACCAAGCCAGAACCCGCAGGGAATGAAATACCTAGAGGGAAACGAGTATGCGAGTCACCACCTGTACCTACAGTATCAGGAAGAAGCATACGGTTTAGCCATGAGTGGATAACGCCATCACCCGGACGAAGTGAAACACCCGCACGATTCATGATGAAATCAGGTAACGTATGGTGAGTGTTTACATCGACTGGTTTAGGGTATGCCGATGTGTGACAGAAAGACTGCATTACAAGGTCTGCAGAGAAACCAAGACACGCCAGATCTTTAAGCTCATCACGAGTCATAGGACCGGTCGTATCTTGAGAACCGACTGTCGTCATTTTAGGTTCACAGTACTGACCAGCACGAACACCTTCAACGCCACATGCTTTACCAACCATCTTCTGAGCTAGCGTGTAGCCTTTATCAGATGCAGATGGATCGATTGGTTTAGCAAACAGATCCGTTTCAGCTAGACCTAGAGCGTCACGAGCACGACCCGTTAGACCACGACCGATGATCAGTGGAATACGGCCACCAGCACGCACTTCATCAAGAAGTACTTTGCTTAGCTCAAAGTTTGAAATCACAGAACCGTTCTTGTGAACAACACCTTCGTACGGGTAGATATCAATGATATCGCCCATGTTCATGTCTTGTACGTTCAGTTCAATGGGTAGTGCGCCTGAATCTTCCATTGTGTTGTAGAAGATTGGTGCAATTTTACCACCAAGACAAACACCGCCAGTACGCTTGTTTGGTACGAATGGGATATCTTCACCCATGAACCAAAGTACTGAGTTTGTTGCCGATTTACGTGAAGAACCTGTACCAACAACATCACCAACGTAAGCCAGTGGAATGCCATCTTTTTGCATTTCTTCAATTTGTTTGATTGGACCAACGCTACCCTGTTCATCAGGAGTAATGCCATCACGTTCCATCTTCAGCATCGCTTTCGCGTGTACTGGGATGTCAGGACGTGACCATGCATCAGGCGCTGGAGATAGGTCATCGGTGTTCGTTTCACCAGTGACTTTAAATACTTTTACTGTGATTTTTTCTGCTACTTTATCTTTCGCTGTAAACCATTCAGCATCAGCCCAAGATTGAAGTACTTGTTGTGCAGCAGCATTGCCAGCTTTCGCTTTCTCTTCTACGTCATAGAACGCATCGAACATCAGTAGAGTATGAGATAGCGCTTTAACAGCGATTGGAGCAAGCTCAGCATCGTCTAGTAGAGATACTAGAGATTCGATGTTGTAACCGCCTTGCATGGTACCAAGCAGTTCTGCAGCTTTTGCTTTGCTTACTAGTGGCGAAGCTACTTCACCTTTAGTGATAGCCGTAAGGAAGCCAGCTTTTACGTAAGCAGCTTCATCTACACCCGGTGGAATGCGATTTTCTAGTAGGTCAAGAATGATTTCTTCTTCACCTTGAGGTGGATTCTTCAGAAGTTCAACTAGGCCAGCTACCTGCTCAGCATCTAGTGGTTTTGGAACAACTCCTTCGGCAGCACGTTCTTCGACGTGTTTACGGTAGGCTTCAAGCACGACTTTTTTCCTCTCATTGCGGTTCACTTCTTCCCTTCATAATTGTTAGTAAAATAAAGAAGTGAACATCCTTGGAAACTTGGCTCTCCATTGCCATTTTTGTCATTCAATTTGTATTGATGAGCGGCGTCATAGAGGCCAAACTGTGGGCGGTAGAATAGCAAATTTAACGTTAAATTAAAATCTTATCATTTTGACCAACATAGCAAGTTAAGACGAAAGTCCCACTATTTTTGCCTAATTACGCACTTAAATGGCGACTCTGCGCATGATTATTTGTAGGACGTACCTACAATCAGATACACCGAATCGAAATTATCTTCGGTTCGGCCATAAGCTAAAATGATCGGCCCGATTGGAGAATCAACACCCGCGAAAACAGAACCCGCGGTGTACATTGGCGCTTCATCAATACTCAAATCATTGTTCGACCAAACACCACCATGCTCAATGGATGCGCCCACGTAGAATGGTGATTCAAAGAGTCCGAAGTCATTTTCAAACCACTTATAACGATAAGTAAGACTGGTATAAGCCAAGTTCTGACCAATCATACTGTTCCTTGGAATACCTGACAGGTTTAAGAAGCCACCAAGCTCTTTAGGATCAATAGGGAAAATCGAATTTTTGCTCTCTACAATGCCGTAATCAACCTTTCCGACTAAAGTATGTCGTTCATAACTTTTTGCAGCCATGAAATTAGCCGAAAATTCGTAAACAGTATCGCTTTCAGCCGCTAGCTCCGGGCTATCTCCAGACGTGTTGACCTCAAAATCATCATGAGAAACAAGGTACTCAAGATCAACAAAGTAACCTTCCGTTGGCAAACTAAAATTATCTAAAGTATCGAGTCGATAACTAATAAACGCACCTATACGTGCATACGCTCCGTTACCAAAAGATGGTAGCGAAGAAACCTCAAAATCCCCATCAGTATAACGAGCACCAAATTTCAGTTCTTGCCACAAGGTAGGCTGATAGCCTAAAGCCAATTCACTAACATATTGACTATAAGTCAGTGGAACATAGTCTATAGTCGCATCTAATGTCGGCTCTCCAACCTCCCCCTCAACCACTGGCAAGTTTCTGTTTTCCTTACTGTAAACAATCGATGCAGAAGTGAACAGTTTTTGACTCGAAAAGAAGGGCGAGTAAAGTTCCGCTTCAATTCGTTTGTCAGTACCCATCTCGACGTTAGTTCTTAGCTCTGCACCATGCTTATTAATATCGGTAAAGTTGGCTGAAACACCGATCGAGTACTGACTGGTAGTAGAGAAGTCATCTTCAAGAAAGAATCGAAAATTGAGGTAGTTTGGCCCCCAAGATTTTTCGTTCACATCGACTAGCAGTTGCTCCTCGCCATTCACTGTGTCAAATTCATAAGTCACCAACTCGAATCTATCTAGCGCATAGAGGTCTTGTACTTTAGATTCAATTTCACTGGTCTTCAGAACCTTACCTGAATCAAGGTTTAAACGGTTTTCGATCAGCTTATCGGAATAGTGGGTATTGTTATTAATAACGACTCGGTCAACGACGGTCTGATCGCCGTGTTTAAGCTGTCTGCGCGCTTTTTGTTTGTCCTCGATATAATACTGATAATCGGCATTTGAGAGCGATAGCTTAGAAAGTTCATCAGTATGCTGCTTAGCGACTTCATAGCCCGCGAGGAAAGCCGATGGCATTTTATCAAATTCTGTCGTCTCCATTTCCCCAACATCTGGGCGCAGGAAGACATCATCGTCTGTTAAAGTTTCAGCTTGCTCTTGGGTGCTGCGTTGAACAAGATAATTAGAGAGTTGGTCAGCTGCGGCTAGAAAATTCGTGAAATCATCTTTGCCTTTGTAGTTGGTACTGATATCCACCGCAATGACGATGTCTGCACCCATCGCTCTGGCTACGTCGACGGGCATGTTATTGGTGACACCACCATCAACCAGCATTCGACCATCGAGGTCATAAGGGGGAAGCGCGCCGGGAACTGACATACTCGCCATCATGGCATCAACAAGGTGGCCATGATCGATGACCACCTCTTCAAGTTCGATAATGTCAGTTGCGACTGAACGGTATGGGATAGCAAGATGGTCGAAAGAATCGAATGAGGATAGATTACCCGTGGTCTCACGCAGAATACGCAACATATTCTGGCCTTGCACCACCCCTTTCCTTGCTTTGATTTCGCCCCAACCTAAGCCGAGATCGGTGTTCAGTTGGTAGCGGTCTTCATATTCTTTGTCACGTACACGGCGATCACTACGGTTAACGCGATCACGATAACCGCGATTCCAATCAACCGTATAAATAAAGCTCTCGATCTCGTCTGCGCTCATCCCTGTCGCATAAAGACCACCAACGTATGAGCCCATACTGGTACCGGTAATGTAATCAACCGGGATTTGCATCTCTTCTAGAGCTTTAAGCACACCAATGTGAGCTGCACCTTTTGCCCCACCACCAGCAAGAACGACAGCAACGGTTGGCCTTTTATGAGCTTGTTCAGCCTGCTGAGATTGATCAATCTGTGTCGCGGTGGATGCAAACAGCTGAAAACTGATCACAGTACCGACAACACCTAAGCCACTCACTAACCAACGAGAAATCATTATTTTAACTGTCCTTGTCATTCTTTCTTGTTACGACTTTACCACTGAAAAAGCTTCTTTAGCCACTGTTTTGGTTGACTTTCACAGCCCTTTTTAATGTTTCCATCCTCATCCCAAAGTGGCAGTTTAACTGCACCATCACAATCAAACTCTAAAGCCCCTTCAGAAGTTCGAGTAAAGTTAGCGGTGACAATTCCTGTCGGCCAAGGCAGTAATAACTGCTCGGGTGTTCTCTGTTTGAGATAATCGGCATAAACACGTAACGCACCACTCGAACCAGTAAGCTTAGTCGGCTTATTATCATCACGTCCTAGCCAGATGGTCGTCACTTCACGACCATCTACGCCCACGAACCAACTGTCTCGGCTGTCATTACTAGTGCCAGTTTTACCAGCTAACCCTGCCCATGCAAACTGACCTTGTAGGAAACGGCCCGTGCCTTCCGACACGCCACGTTTCATTGCATAGGTTGTAAGCCAAGCGGCTTGCTGGTCAACGCTTTGTGATACACGAGGGATCGACTGATACAGAACCTCGCCATCGTTATCAACAACTGAGCGAAGCGCAGACAAAGGTGCTATACGCCCAGAATTGGTAATGGTTTGATACATCTGCGCAACTTGGAACGGAGTCAGTGAGAACGAACCCAAAAACATCGACGGCACTGGGCGAATCTCATTTTTATCGACCCCCAGTTTTCCAATCGTATCCGAGACACTATCAATGCCTAATTGCATGCCTAAACGAACAGTAGGTACGTTGTAAGACTTAGAAAGCGCCACATACAAAGGCACATCGCCACGGAACTTACGATCGAAGTTTCTCGGGCTCCACACGCTACCTTTACTGCCTTTCAAGCTCAGTGGCGTGTCTTTCAATGTTGTCGCCAACGTGTACTTCTGAGGCTGCTCTAGTGCGGTTAAGTAAATTGCAGGCTTGACCAAAGAACCAATTGGGCGACTCGCGTTCAAGGCACGGTTAAAGCCATCGTAGCCAGTACGCTTACCACCGACCATCGCCCGGATTTCACCGGTATTTCTATCCACGGCAATAGCTGCTGCTTCCAGCTTATTACCTGCGGTTTTCGATAAATCAGGCACCTTACGAGCAATCGACTTCTCTAACTTGTCTTGAGATACCGGATCCAGAGAGGTAAAGACTCGAATCCCTTTTTTCGCCTCAAATCGATCGCCGACATACTTCTTAAGCTCAATGTTTACTTGTTGGAAATAAGCGGGCTGACGGCTAGCAATGCGTGGGTTGTCTTGAATATCCAAATCACGACTCGCCGCCTCTTCGTATTGTCGCGGAGTTAAGATGTCTTGTTGCATCAATAAGCGAAGAACCAGATCGCGTCGAGTCTTAGCACGCTCAGGATAGCGAACCGGATTGTAATACGACGGTCCTTTCACCATACCCACCAGCAGTGCTAGCTGATCGATGCGCAGCTCTTGAATAGGTTGACCAAAATACAAACGAGACGCTAAACCGAAGCCATGAATCGCTTGCCCACCATTCTGTCCAAGATAAACCTCATTTAAGTAAGCCTCTAGGATACGGTCTTTGCTGTAACGATGGTCTAAGATAAGTGCAATGTAGGCTTCACGAACCTTACGCCACAATGTACGTTCACTGGACAGGAACAGGTTTTTTGCCAACTGTTGTGTCAGCGTACTACCACCTTGTACCGTTCGCCCAGCTTTGACGTTAACGACCATTGCACGAGCGATGGCCAGTGGCGACACACCATCGTGTTGATAGAAGTTTCGGTCTTCGGTTGCCAGTAAGGCATCAACCATCACTTCTGGGAACTGATTGCGTTTTAAGAACAGGCGCTGCTCATCGTTACTTTTCTCAAGCATGCCAAGCATTTTCGGTTCAACACGCAGGTAGCCCATGTCGCCTTTCTTCTCCAGCGACTGAATGCGAGTTAATTCGTTACCATTGAAGTGCAGCATCACATGACGATCCGCTTCCGGTCCATCAACAAACTCGAACGGACGACGAATCATTTCAATCTTGGTCGAAGAAGAAGAGTATTCGCCTGGGTGACGAGGCGCGTTCACCTTACGGTAATTAAGTACATCGAGCTCATTCTTAACCTGAACCAAACTCACCGGAGTTCCCGGAGACAGGTCTAGCACTCGCGCATAAACCACGGTTGGCAAATCAAACAGCTGACCTTCAAAGCGCTGTTTGACCACAGAATCAAGATAAATACCGACGAACAACAGCAATGCCGCAAGCGCTAAGCCCGCTTTCCAAGAAATGCCCCATAGGATCTTCAACCAACCTCTTTTGCCAGATTTCTTAGCCTTAGGTTTGGTCTTTTTCGCAGCCGCTCTTGGTTTTCTTGGCTTGGCTTTGGTCGCTGGTGACTTCTTTGCTGGCGCTTTTTTAGGTGGTGCCTTTTTTGGCGTTAACATTTTGGTCATCATCGATTCAACTGTCGTTTGGTTTTAGTGGTTGCTACATGGTTAGCAGGGTCATCCGGCCAAGGATGTTTTGGGTAACGGCCCTTCATCTCTTTTTGTACTTCTTTGTACGCGCCAGCCCAAAAGCCAGCTAAATCTTGAGTAATTTGTAGTGGTCGCTGTGCTGGAGAAAGGAGCTCAAGCACTACTTTTTTACGCCCTTGCGCGATCAATGGCGAGTCTTGTTCGCCAAAGACTTCCTGCATTCGCACTGAGATCACTGGTTCAGATTGATATTGATAACGAATGGCCTTCTTGCTGCCTGTTGGCATCAGATAGTGCGTTGGCAACCATTGGTCGATTTCTTGATTCAAAGGCCAACCAAGATAAGCCGACAATGCTTGCTCAATCGAAACACTAGCCAGCCCTTTTGCCGACTTAATGCCATTCAAATATGGAGATAGCCACTCATCAAGGTGTTCAATCAAACTCGCATCGTCCATCGCTGGCCAATCATGCTCAGGCATCCAAAGTGCTGCACAGCGCACACGCTCAACCAACTGCTTAGCCGAAGCTGTCCAATTTAAGCGATCCAGCCCGCATCGAGCGACATAATTGAGCAGCGCTTGGCTCGCCTGATTCGCATCGGGATCAGGTAAAGCTTTGGTGCTGATAATCAACTTGCCCAGAGACACTCGCTGCTCGGCAACTAAACGGCCACGTTTCTCATCCCAATCGGCATAATCGGAACGCACAAACAGCTTTGGAAATTCAGCTTCTAACTGCGCGATATCAACCGCGGTGGCTAAGAAAATTTGACTGGCTCGCCCTGTACTACGCATCAAATCAATCACTACGATATAGTCATTGTTCGCCAGTGAATCATCATCACGAACCTCAGCGCCGTGACCATTCGCCAAAAGGAAAGCACTGCTGCTCGCGCTTCTCACTTGTGCAATCCGGTCTGGGAAGGCAAAACAAAGCACTAATGGTAGCAATGATTCGTCAGCTTGTGACAAATCTAAGTGATGATTGAGTTTGCTCGCGAGACTTTTCGCTCGCTGCATCACAACGCTATTTTTGGAATGTTTTCTTTGCTTAAGTCGATGCAAAGAGTGTTGAATATCCGTCACATTGCGCTCCGGCTCTTCCAGCAAAGCAGCAGCAACAATCGCGACATTCAACAGAGCAGAACTACCTTGCTGCGCTTTAACCAACATGCTGGCAATACGAGGCTCTAGACCTAAACGTTGGACCTGTTTTCCTAATGCCGTAAATTGACCATTATCGTCTAACAATTCAAGAGTCTGTAAGAGTTGCTTGGCTTGCCCGATAGAAGCTTTGGGTGGAACGTCTAACCATTGCAGTTCATCAGCACTCGCAGCCCCCCATTGCGTCAATTCAGACACCAGCGAAGACAAATCAGAATGAAGAATTTCAGGTTCTGGTATAGCTGGTTGCTGCATCAGCTGCGTTTCGCTGTACAAACGAACGCACAAGCCCTCTTCAATTCGTCCCGCACGGCCCGCTCGTTGTTCAGCAGAAGATTGCGAGATCTTAACTTGCTCAAGCTTAGTAATACCGGTTTTCAGATCGAACTTCGCCACACGTTCAAGCCCAGAATCAACCACCAATCGAATACCTTCAATCGTCAAAGAAGTCTCAGCAATATTGGTCGCTAACACCACCTTTCGACGCCCTTTCTCTGATGGCGCGATCGCTTTCTGCTGTTGAGAAAAGCTGAGTTGCCCATACAGAGGACACACATCGATATCATTGGCGAATTGTTCTAGTTGAGATTCCACCTGCTTAATCGCAGAAACGCCCGGCAAAAAGGCCAGAAGTGAGCCTGACTCTTTCTCCATCAGAGAGCGAATCACGTTAGCCATTTTAGGGGCTAGATATTCATTTGCACTAAGAGGCTGATAACGGAAATCGACCGGAAAGGTGCGACCTTGTGATTCAACGTATTTGGCATTCGGCAGCAAAGTTTGCAGAGCTTGTTGATCTAAAGTTGCCGACATCACTACCACTTTCAGATCGTCACGCAACGCCTCTTGGATCTCTAAGCTAAACGCCAATGCGGTATCGGCGTGAATACTGCGCTCGTGAAATTCATCAAAGATCACCATATCAACCCCAGTTAATTCAGGGTCGGTTTGGATCATTCTTGTCATGACCCCTTCAGTAACAATCTCTAAGCGAGTCGCACTGCTGCTTTTAGATTCACCACGAACTCTAAAGCCAATGCTCTCTCCCACCTTTTCTCCCAATTGGCTCGCTAAGTAAGTAGCAATATTCCTTGCAGCCAAACGCCTCGGTTCAAGCATGATGATTTTGCCTTGAACGGCGTTGGTCTTAACTAACTGTAAAGGGAAGAATGTTGACTTACCCGCACCGGGAGCGGCCTTTAGAATAAGTTGAGTGTGTGTTTCTACGCCAGCGAGCAGATCTGGCATCACAGCTTCTATGGGCAGTTGTGGCAATGGGAGAACCTTGTGGTGTAATGTTGGCAACATTGTACATAAAAACCTACCTGTCTAAATAAGTAATATGCACTTCAATCCGCCATTAGAGCCTGCGACTCTTATTAAACGCTATAAACGTTTCCTCACTGACATCCAACTTCCTGACGGTAGCGAGCGTACTATTCACTGCGCTAACACTGGAGCGATGACAGGATGTGCGACTCCTGGCAATACGGTGTGGTACTCAACCTCCGATAATGCAAAGAGAAAGTACCCAAACAGCTGGGAGATCTCAGAAACAGACAAAGGTCATCGTATTTGTGTAAATACTGCGCGGGCAAACCAGCTAGCAGTGGAAGCAATTGAAAATGGGACTATAGTTGAACTCTTAGGTTATAACGCGTTACGAACCGAAGTGAAATATGGCAGTGAGAATAGTCGCATTGATATTCTGCTTGAAGATAACGAAAAGCCGCCTTGCTATATCGAAGTGAAAAGCGTCACTTTGCTCGACGAGCAAGAAACGTCAACTAAAGGGCAAGGTTTTTTCCCTGATGCGGTCACAACCAGAGGCCAAAAACATCTGCGTGAACTCACAGAAATGGTCGAATCTGGAAATAGAGCCGTACTTTTATTCACTGTTTTACATTCAGGTATTGAAAAAGTGTCTGCGGCACACCATATAGACGCCAAATATTCGTTATTACTAAAACAAGCACAAGACGCTGGAGTTGAAGTGCTTTGCTATAAAGCAGAGCTCAGCAGTACTCAAATACAACTAAAACAAGCTGTTGAATTTATCAATAGCTAAGCAAAGATGCTGAACTAATCACATTGATTGCAAGTTTGAATAAGAGTATTTGCCACCATTCGTTCTTTCTGCTATAGATACCCGCCTTAAAATTAGCTGCTTTGCAGTTGACTAGGTGTAAATAGGAGATGCTGTATGCCAGAATCTAAGAAAAAAGCGCTAGGCATCCTAGCCATCGCAGGTGTTGAACCGTACCAAGAGAAGCCAGGTGAAGAGTACATGTCACCTGAGCAAACGGAACATTTTACAAAAATTTTAGCAGCTTGGCGCAACCAGCTCAGGGAAGAAGTTGATCGTACTGTGCACCACATGCAGGACGAAGCAGCGAATTTCCCAGACCCAGTTGACCGTGCTTCTCAAGAAGAAGAATTCAGCTTAGAGTTACGTAACCGTGACCGTGAGCGTCGTCTTATCAAAAAAATTGAGAAGACATTAGACAAGATCGAAGAAGACGATTTCGGCTTCTGTGATTCTTGCGGTATCGAGATTGGCATTCGTCGCCTTGAAGCTCGTCCAACTGCTGATCTTTGTATTGACTGTAAAACACTTGCAGAGATCAAAGAAAAACAGATGCAAGGTTAATTCTTGCAGATGTAAAGAAAGGGAGCCTTGGCTCCCTTTTTTGTTTGTTATCCAAGCGAAGTATTTCACACGCTTGATAGTAAATAGCAGCTTTAAGCCTTAGTTCTATACATCAAACCTTGTTCTATAGATTGAAGCTTAGCTCTAGGCATTAAAGCTCTTGTCAAACGTCTTAAGAATCGGCTACTGCGGTACCATTTAGATTAGGTTGTTCACTCATGAATTATATCGGGCGCTTTGCACCATCACCGTCAGGTCCTCTTCATTTTGGCTCACTTGTTGCTGCTCTTGGTAGCTACTTTCAAGCGAAATCTAACCAAGGAAAATGGTTAGTTCGTATGGAAGACCTCGACCCGCCAAGAGAAATGGCCGGCGCTGCAGACCTCATTCTTAAGACGCTTGAGGCTTACCATCTATTCTGGGATGGTGAAGTCGTTTATCAAAGTCAGCGTCATGGCTTGTATCAAGCTCAAATCGATCAATGGGTCGCTGACAATCAAGCCTACTACTGCCAATGCACCCGCAAGCAGATAAAGGCTTTGGGTGGTTTTTACAATGGTCATTGTCGAGATGCAGGCTTAATCGATTCAGGCGAACAGGCGGTGCGCTTGTGCATGGACTTTCCAGTGGAGTCCTTTGATGATGTTCGCCACGGCACCATTCAAATCCCTAAAGCACTAGCTGTAGAAGATTTTATTATTAAACGCAGAGATGGATTGTTTGCCTATAACTTGGCCGTTGTCCTTGATGACATCGAACAAGGAGTAACAGAAGTCGTAAGAGGCGCAGATCTGATAGAACCCACCGGTCGACAAATCAGTTTGTATAAGACGCTCAAGCAAAAAACAGTGAGCTACTTGCACTTACCATTGGCAACCGATGGCTTGGGGAATAAACTGTCAAAACAGAACCATGCCACCGCGATAGATCTAGACAACCCAAAACCAACGTTACTCAACGCGATGCGATTCTTAGGTTTTGATATCCCGACGGCCCTTTATGAGGCTTCAATGGATGAGATTTTATTGTGGGGCTGCCAACAATGGAACGTCAGTCAGTTACCTGATAGTTTACAAAAAGAGCACTGTAATTAGCTCGAAACTCACGGCAAATAGCAAAAACGACACATAAAAATGCCATAACCAACCACTGTGGTTAAGCAGACGATGTTCTCAAATGGCTCGCGCTAAGCTATTATTAGCCGCAATTAAACTCTGCACTACCACTTTGGACTAAGAGAAAAACAAAGTTGGCGATACCTACTTTGTTCTAAACTAATGAATACAAACGACAATACCCCAAGCGAACAACGCGGATTCCACGAATTAGCTCTGAATATTTATACTCGTCAAGAGCACAATATTTCACGCAAGCAGATCAGCGACAACGCACTAAAAGTGCTATATCGCCTGAATGGTGCGGGTTTTGACGCATTTCTAGTCGGTGGTGGTGTGCGCGATATCTTATTAGGCTCTCAGCCAAAAGATTTTGATATTGCGACCAACGCAACGCCAGAGCAGATCAAACACCTCTTCAGAAACTGTCGCCTTATCGGTCGCCGTTTCCGCTTAGCACATATCATGTTTGGTCGTGACATCATTGAAGTGGCAACCTTCCGTGGTCACCACCAAGAACCATCAAAAAACGTTTCTGCACAATCGAAAGAAGGCATGCTGCTGCGCGATAACGTGTACGGCAGTGTTGATGAAGATGCAGAGCGTCGTGATTTCACAATCAACGCGATGTACTACAACATTGCAGACTACAGCATCCACGATTACGCGGGTGGTGTAGAAGATTTAGAAGATAAACTGATCCGCCTGATTGGCGATCCAGAAACGCGTTACCGCGAAGACCCAGTACGTATGCTACGTGCAATGCGCTTCGCCGCTAAACTGGATTTCGACATCGAAGAAGACACGGCTGACCCGATTGAAGAGTTAGCTCACCTTCTAAGAGATATCCCAGCAGCGCGCCTTTACGAAGAGTCTCTGAAATTACTGCAATCAGGTCACGGTTTAGAAACCTACCACTTGATGCGCGAGTACAATCTATTCCAACAGATGTTCCCAGCGGTAGCGGAGCACTTCACCGAAGATTACGACTCACACACAGAGCAGATGCTTGATTTGGTTCTCGATTCAACCGACCTTCGCATCGAAGATGGTAAGCGAGTAAACCCAGCATTCATGTTCGCAGCGATGCTTTGGTACCCAATGAACAAGCTGGCAGACAAACTTGTCGCTGAACAGGGTATGGCACACTACGATGCGATCATGGAAGCGAGTAACATCATTCTAGATCAGCAAGTAAAGTCTATTGCGATTCCTCGTCGTCACACAGCAACTATTCGCGAAGTTTGGCAACTGCAACTTCGACTGCCTCGTCGCAACGGTAAACGCGCTGTTCGTCTAATGGAATTAAACAAATTCCGTGCAGGCTACGATTTCCTAGAAATGCGTGGTGAGATTGAAGGTGGCGAAACCAAAGAGTTAGCAAAATGGTGGGAGCGTTATCAGACTGCAGGTCGTAACATGCGTCAAGCAATGGCTAACGACGTTGCAGCACCATCAAAGTCAGGCCATCGTCGCCGTAAGACTTACCGAAACAAAAAGAGTAAGCAATCAGAATGATAACTGCTTACATTGCGGTCGGCAGCAACCTTGCCGACCCAGTTAGCCAAGCAAATTTGGCTATCGAAACGCTAAAAAGCCTACCGCGATCAACGTTTATTGCGACCTCTCAGCTATATAGTAGCACTCCAATGGGACCGCAAAATCAACCAGACTACATCAACGCGGTAGTCGCTATCCAAACCGAATTAACGCCAATTGAACTGCTTGATTGCACTCAAAAGATCGAACTAGAGCAAGGGCGCGTCCGTAAAGACGAACGTTGGGGACCAAGAACCTTGGATCTCGACATTGTGCTATACGGCAATGAGGTGATCGATTCAGAGCGCTTAATCGTTCCTCATTATGGAATGAAAGAACGAGAGTTTGTACTCTACCCGCTTGCTGAAATCGCACCAAGTTTACAACTCCCTGATGGGACTGAGCTGACAGAACTACTGAAAATAGTAGATAAGAACGGGCTCAATGTTTGGCAACAATAGCCAAGCGCATTAAGGAAAACCAATGAAAAAAGTAACCATTAACGACCTGATCAAATGCAAACGTGAAGGCCGTAAATTTGCGACTTCGACAGCTTATGATGCGAGCTTTGCTCAATTATTCGAAAGCCAAGAAATGCCAGTTCTGCTTGTCGGTGATTCACTGGGTATGGTTTTACAAGGCCATAACGATACATTACCAGTAACCGTTGAAGACATTGCTTACCATACTCGCTCAGTGCGTGCTGGTAGCCCAAATTGTCTTCTTATGGCTGACATGCCTTTCATGAGCTACGCGACGCCAGAACAAGCTTGTGAGAGCGCAGCGACTTTGATGCGTGCTGGTGCGAACATGGTAAAAATCGAAGGCGGAAGCTGGTTGGTTGATACTGTGAAGATGCTAACAGAACGTGCAGTACCAGTATGTGCACACTTAGGCTTGACGCCCCAGTCTGTGAACATTTTTGGTGGTTACAAGATTCAAGGTCGTGACGACGAGCAAGCCGACAAAATGGTTGCTGACGCGTTAGCACTGCAAAACGCAGGCGCTCAAATCGTTCTACTTGAATGTGTGCCAGCTTCATTGGCAAAACGAATTACAGAAGCTTGTGACGTACCGGTTATCGGTATCGGCGCAGGTAATGTTACCGATGGTCAGATCTTGGTTATGCATGACATGTTCGGTATTTCTGCGAACTACATGCCGAAGTTCTCTAAGAACTTCCTAGCAGAAACAGGTGATATGCGTAAGGCAGTAGCTCTATACAAAGAAGAAGTAGAGAGCGCGCGCTTCCCTGATGAAGCTCATACAATCGCTTAGGAGTAAGTATGCAAACTTTTGCTGAAATAGCGGCTCTTCGTGAGCAGATTAAACAGTTTAAGCGTGATGGACGTACGGTTGCTTTTGTACCGACAATGGGAAACCTGCATGAAGGCCACCTGACTCTGGTAAAGAAAGCTCGTGAACTGGCCGACATCGTTGTGGTAAGCATCTTTGTAAACCCAATGCAGTTTGACCGTGCAGACGACCTAAACAACTACCCTCGAACGTTAGAAGCAGATTTAAGCAAACTAACAGGTGAAGGGGTTGAGCTAGTATTTACACCAACGCCAGAGGTGATGTACCCAGATGGATTAGACAAGCAGACGTTTGTTGAGGTCCCTGGCATATCTCACATGCTTGAAGGTGCCTCTCGTCCAGGTCACTTCCGTGGTGTATCAACCATTGTCACTAAACTGTTTAATATCGTTCAGCCAGACTTTGCATGCTTCGGCGAGAAAGACTTTCAGCAACTTGCTGTTATTCGCCAGATGACCACTGATTTAGCATTAGACATTGAAATTGTCGGCGTTGCGACCGTTCGTGAAATGGATGGTTTGGCAATGAGCTCTCGCAATAGCAACCTAACGATTGACGAGCGCCAACGAGCGCCCGTTTTAGCGCGTACTATGCGCTGGATCAGCAGCGCTATTCGTGGTGGTCGCGATGATTACGCATCAGTGATTGAAGATGCTACTGACCAGCTACGCGCTGCAGATCTTCAACCTGACGAAATCTTCATTTGTGATGCTAAAACTCTGCAAGCGATCACTTCAGAATCAACTCAAGCAGTGATTCTAATGTCGGCTTTCCTAGGTAAGACGCGTCTTATCGATAACCAAGTTCTCGATTTGGTAACGGAAACCAAAGAAGAAGTGAAAGAAGAAACGACTGAATAGTCGGCTTCTGCTCTTAACGCAAAACAAAAAAAAGGTCGATGTTATATCGACCTTTTTCTTTACCTGTTACTTAAATGAACCAAAGGTTAGCTACGTAAGCCAATACCCTTTGTCACTAGGTAGTGTGCAATGCCATACAACAGCACGATAAACACACCTAGTACGCCAAACGACGTCACGATCCCCACATCAGACACACCCAAGAAGCCATATCTGAACGCGTTAACCATGTACACGATAGGGTTCAACTTCGATACACCTTGCCAGAATTCAGGCAATAGACTGATCGAGTAGAACACACCACCAAGGTACGTCAGCGGCGTTAAGATAAAGGTTGGGATAATAGAGATATCATCAAACGTGCGTGCGAATACCGCGTTAATCAAGCCACCCAAAGCGAATACTACCGACGTTAAAAATACCGTCGCAATGATCACGCCCCAATGGTCAACTTGTAAGTCGACAAAGAACAACGACACGAAGGTTACTATGGTACCCACTAACAATCCACGAACCACACCACCCATTACGAAGCCGGCGATAATCACGTAGTTAGGAACAGGCGCTACAAGCAGCTCTTCAATGTTCTTCTGGAACTTGGCACTAAAGAACGATGAAGCAACGTTGGAATATGAGTTGGTGATCACCGACATCATGATCAGACCGGGAACAATGTATTCCATGTAACTAAAGCCGTTCATTTCACCAATACGCGCACCAATCAGGTTACCGAAGATGATGAAGTAAAGCGTCATGGTAATCGCTGGCGGCACCAGAGTCTGCACCCAGATACGAGTAAAGCGATTGATCTCTTTGGTCAACAAACTGCAGAAAGCGGTCCAATATAGGCTGTACATATTATTTACTCCCCTCACGGACGATACTCACAAATAGCTCTTCTAGACGGTTTGCTTTGTTACGCATAGAGAGGACTTTAACCTGTTGCTCGCTCAATTGAGCAAAGATGGTATTCAAACCTAGGTTCTTGTCGATTTCGATTTCTAGCGAGCCATTGACCATCACTTGGCTATTCACGCCTTCAAGCTTAGGTTCAGTCGTGCCCTCTTCCAGATCCAGAATAAAGGTCTCAGCACTCAATTTGCCCAACAGCGCTTTCATTGTTGTGTTCTCAATCAGCTCACCGCGATTGATGATACCAATGTTGCGACACAGCATTTCTGCTTCTTCTAGGTAGTGCGTGGTCAAGATAATGGTAATGCCCTGCTTCTCATTGATCTCTTTTAGGAATTCCCACATTGAACGACGTAGTTCAATATCAACGCCTGCTGTCGGTTCATCAAGGATCAACAAATGAGGTTCATGCATCAATGCACGCGCGATCATCAAACGACGCTTCATACCACCAGACAAGTTACGCGCGCGTTCGCCACGCTTTTCCCACAGATCGAGTTGAGATAGGTACTTTTTCGCTCGCTCTTTCGCTAATGCTTTTGGCACGCCGTAATAACCCGCTTGTTGCAGCACGATCTGTTCAACGGTTTCAAACGGGTTAAAGTTAAACTCTTGAGGCACAAGGCCTAAGTTCTGCTTCGCCAATTCCAGATCGGTATCAATGTCGTAGCCGAACACTTTAACCTTGCCTGACGTTTTATTTACCAGTGAAGAGATAACACCAATGGTGGTTGATTTACCCGCACCATTGGGACCAAGTAGTGCGTAAAAGTCGCCTTTTTCTACTTGTAAACTAACGCCCTTAAGAGCCTCGAAGCCCCCAGCATAAGTTTTTCTTAATTGCTCAATTTCTAATGCATACATAGAGATAGACTGCCATTTGCTATAGATAAGATGTAGACGACCGAGCTTGAGGAAGAGAGTAATGCTTAAAACGAGCTAGCAGAAAACTAACCCAAACTTGTTAACTCGGCCATTTTGCAAACAAGTTTATCGTTGATTGACGATTAATACAAATATCGTGTGAGAGTTTCTTTCGAAAACAAATAAGCGTCTTGGCTACGTGAAGACTAAATCAACGTTCAATAAATATAAAAATGCCGCTAAGTGATTCACTTAACGGCATTAATGATCAGTCTTGAAGTGAGCGTCTATAGCTTATTCATATTAGATTATTCATATCAGGTCATTCATATCAGCTTATTACTGAAAAATTAAACTGACTCAAATTGATGCTCATCTCTGTCGACATAGCTTGTTGCTGCCGTCAGGGCTTCATATCTGAATCGATAAGTGTTGGATTCAGGTACTAGGTCAATCACGTGGAACTTCTCTAGTTGTTGACGAGTATTCTCATTAGGACACAGCAGATACACCTCACACTGCGCATCCAATGCATCTTTAATCGCATTCTCTAGCGCTAGGCCAACAGTGACATCAATCATAGGTACATCTGTCAGGTCTAGAATCATCGCTTCATAGTCAGAGATACTTGAGTGCTGACGTGAAATCGCCTTTGAAACGCTGAATATCATCGGCCCTGATAGGTAGAAGAATAGCACCTTACCATTGGCACTATCGAGTAACTGACGTTCGCTATCAGTCAATGGGATATCGTCTTCATCATCACCATCACTGATCGCCTTAACTTGTCTGGCTTGCTCTCGGCTTAATCTTTCAATAATCAGAATATTCGAGATAAACACACCCAGTCCAACGGCAATAATCAAGTCAACAAACACAGTCAATAGCATCACGCCGTACATCACGCCCATGCCGGCATAGCTAACCTTGTGCGCGCGCTGGATAAAGCTCCAATCTAGGATATTGAAACCAACATACATCGCGATACCAGCCAGCACTGCCATAGGAATCGGTTCTGTTAAACCACCTGCAACCAATACCACGAGCGCAAGTACTAAAGCTCGAATAACACCTGAAAGCGGAGAACGCGCTCCCACCTGAATATTGGTTACAGTCCCCATAGTAGCACCCGCGCCAGGTAGTGCACCAAACAGGCCAGAGATCATATTGGCAATGCCTTGGCCACGAAGCTCTTTGTCTGAGTCATGCTCTTTACGAGTCAATGAATCTCCGATAACCGCGGTCAAAAGCGTATCAATACAACCTAATGTACCAAGCACCAAGGCATCGATAACCATAGTAGTAAACTGTTCAGCGCTGATCGTAGGGATAACGAGGGAAGGTAAACCAGCTGGGATTTCACCAATACGGCGAATAGAGTCGGTATCAAAAATAATGACGGACAAGAGCGTTACAGCCACTAACGCGACCAGTTGAGCAGGCACATACTTACGATACTTAGCGGGGAAGCCAAAAAGAATACCGAGTGTCAGAGCACCTAGAAATAGCTCGCTGATTTTAAGATTAGCCAATGTATCTGGAAGTGCAGAGAGCGTGCCCATTACACCACCGGATGGAGCGGCATGCCCTAACAATGGAGACAGCTGCAAGATAATCAGAATAACGCCAATGCCCGACATGAATCCGGAGATCACGCTATATGGCATCAAAGTGACGTATTTTCCTAGCTTTAACGTACCAAGTAATATCTGGAATGCACCGGCCATCATCACGACAGTAAAGGTCATTGCCATACCCGTTTCAGGATATTTAGCAACCATACTCGTCATTACGGCAGTCATGATCACCGTCATCGGGCCGGTAGGTTCAGATATCAAACTACTCGAACCGCCAAACAATGCTGCAAATAGGCCAACCATAATGGCGCCCCACAAGCCAGCTTCAGCTCCCGCGCCAGAAGCAACACCAAATGCCAATGCTAAAGGTAACGAGATGATGGCTGTAGTTACACCGCCAAACATATCCCCTTTGAGATTGATATCCGTAAAACGACTTCCAAACAAAACACACCTTCCTGATGATGAAATGACAAACCTTATCACTTTAGCAAATGTATCAAGTATTCAGAAAGTGTTAATTCAATCACATTATTCATGTCTTATAACCGGATTATTGATAGTGGGCTAAGTTTATGATTTTCCTTACTAGAACACGTCAGATGAGTACATTTTGACGCAGTTTTTACGAGATTGAATTTGTAACATTGTGTATAGTTAAGCATCTTAATTGAGGGATGTAAGAAGCAAGATGCCAGAAATAAAACAGCTTTTTGAGAACAATTCCAAATGGTCTGAAGAAATTCGCTCTGAAAGACCTGAGTATTTTACAACGCTTGAAGAGGGTCAAAGCCCTGGTTTTCTATGGATAGGTTGTTCAGATAGCCGAGTTCCAGCCGAGCGCCTGACTGGCTTATATTCTGGAGAACTGTTTGTTCACCGAAACGTGGCCAACCAAGTGGTTCATACAGACCTAAACTGTCTATCTGTTGTTCAGTACGCAGTAGATGTGCTTAAAGTGAAACACATTATTGTCTGTGGTCACTACGGTTGTGGCGGTGTTAACGCGGCGATTGATAACCCTAAACTTGGTCTTATCAACAACTGGTTACTGCACATCCGTGACAATTACCTAAAATACCGCAAGCAAATCGAGGGGCTTCCTCGTGAGCAATGGGGTGACAAGTTATGCGAAATTAACGTCGCAGAACAGGTTTATAACCTAGGTAACTCAACCATTATGCAAAATGCGTGGGAGCGTGGCCAAGACGTTGAAATCCATGGTGTGGTTTATGGTATTGGCGATGGCAAGCTACAGGACCTTGGCGTACGTTGCTCAAGTAACGATACTTTAGAGAACAGTCACTTAGATGCATTAAACAAGATCTTAACGACGCCTCTTCTTAGTCAACAAAGCTAACCCATTCCGTCATATATACAAAAAGCCCGCATCAAGCGGGCTTTTTAATGACTTCTAAACCACAAGCGTAATGATTACTCTTGAGGTACTACCTTACCGATGTACGGTAGGTGACGATATTTTTGTGCGTAGTCGATACCAACACCAACAACAAACTCGTCTGGGATCTCAAAACCAATCCATTTTGTATCGACAGTCACTTCACGGCGAGAAGGCTTGTCTAATAGCGTACAAATTTCGATAGACTTAGGACCACGTAGGCTCAGAATCTCTTTTACTTTAGTCAGCGTGTTACCTGTATCGATAATATCCTCTACAAGTAGAACGTCTTTACCTTGGATATCATCATCAAGATCTTTCAAAATACGAACATCACGTGAGCTTTCCATGCCGTTGCCGTAGCTAGACGCGGTCATGAAATCAACTTGGTGAGTTAAATCGATAGCACGAGCAAGATCTGCCATAAAGACAAAAGATCCACGCAATAAGCCAACTAAAACTAGATCTTCACTACCATTGTAGTGTTCCGTGATCTGTTTGCCTAGTTCGTTCACTCGATCCTGAACTTCTTGCTCAGAGATCATGACTTCAACTGTATGCTTCATACTGCTCTCATTCTATTTGGTGATTGCGACGAATGTTGACAGTTTCGTCAGTTGTGTCGCTCAATTTTGTGCGTAAGTCTAGCACTGCTCAAATACCCACACCACCTTATGGTTCGAATTTACTGTCAGATTCTCAACGAAATGTGCGCTGGTGCCTTATCCAATACTCGTCTCCTTTCACATCAATGCTGATCACGCTTTATGTATCAAGTTTGATGTAACTGTCTATAAAACAAGCTGAAAGGATTGACCATTCGCATATGCACCATTACACTCATCTTGGCTTAAATAATAATAAAATCATTAATATAAAAATTTCGTTGGCAAGGAAAATAAAATGGACTCAATATCTAAGAGACCTAGAACTAGGCTTTCACCTTTAAAAAGAAAACTTCAATTGATGGAAATCGCTCTTGAGGTATTCTCTCGCCGCGGTATCGGTCGTGGTGGACACGCTGATATTGCAGACATCGCTCAGGTGTCTGTCGCAACTGTATTTAACTACTTCCCTACCCGTGAAGATCTGGTTGATGAAGTACTAAATCACGTTGTACGCCAATTCTCTAACTTCCTTTCAGACAATATCGATCTGGATATTCACGCAAAACAAAACCTACATAATATTGCGACTGAAATGGTGACGTTAGTGGCTCAAGATAGCCATTGGTTAAATGTGTGGTTCGAATGGAGCGCTTCGACTCGTGATGAAGTATGGCCGCTATTCGTAACAACGAACCGCACTAACCAAATGTTAGTACAAAACATGTTTAGCAAAGCGATTGAACGTGGCGAAGTTTGTGACGATCACGATCCTAAACATCTAGCCAATCTATTCCACGGCATTTGCTACTCGCTATTCATCCAAGCAAAACGTGTAGAAACGCCAGAAGAGCTTTCAAGCTTAACGGATAGCTACTTGAACATGCTGTGCATTTATAAATAGATTTGAAATTCGGTCTTCGAAAAAAACTTAGGGATTGGCGTATTGCGTCAATCCTTTTTTGTTTTTAGCACTCGCTCTTCGTATCCCGGAGCGCAGCGTACTCGCATCTCGGAGTGGAACGTTACTGCTCTTTTCTTCAGACATAAAAAAGCCGCTGACAAATCAGCGGCTTTTAAAAACATTAGCGAGTGACTAAGAAAGAATTACTTCTTCTTTTTCACTGCTTTCTTATTTGGAAGGTCAGTGATTGAACCTTCGAATACTTCCGCAGCTAGACCAACAGACTCGTGTAGAGTTGGGTGAGCGTGGATAGTAAGTGCGATATCTTCTGCATCACAACCCATTTCGATCGCTAGGCCGATTTCGCCAAGAAGTTCACCACCGTTAGTACCAACAACAGCACCACCGATTACGCGATGAGTATCTTTATCGAAGATCATCTTAGTCACGCCGTCTGCACAGTCAGAAGCGATTGCACGACCAGAAGCAGCCCAAGGGAAAGTAGCAACTTCGTAATTGATGCCTTCAGCTTTCGCTTCTTTCTCAGTCTTACCTACCCAAGCAACTTCTGGCTCAGTGTACGCAATTGATGGGATTACTTTAGGGTCGAAGTAGTGCTTCTTACCAGAGATAACTTCAGCAGCTACGTGACCTTCATGCACACCTTTGTGAGCAAGCATTGGTTGACCAACAACATCACCGATCGCGTGGATGTGAGGAACATTAGTACGCATTTGCTTATCAACATTGATGAAACCACGCTCATCAACTTCGATACCCGCTTTTTCAGCGTCGATAAGTGCACCGTTTGGAACACGACCGATAGCAACAAGAACAGCATCGTAGCGTTCAGCTTCAGCTGGTGCTTTTTTGCCTTCCATTGAAACGTAGATACCGTCTTCTTTTGCTTCAACAGCAGTCACTTTAGTTTCAAGCATTAGCTTGAACTTGTTCTTAATGCGCTTAGTGAAAACTTTAACGATGTCTTTATCCGCAGCAGGGATAACTTGATCGAACATCTCTACAACTTCAACTTTAGAACCTAGAGAGTGGTAAACCGTACCCATCTCAAGACCGATGATACCGCCGCCCATGATAAGCAGTTTTTCAGGTACTTCGTTTAGTTCTAGTGCATCCGTAGAATCCCAAATACGTGGGTCTTCATGTGGGATGAAAGGAAGTTTGATTGGGCGAGAACCCGCAGCAATGATTGCGTTGTCGAAGTTAACAGTTGTTGCTTCGCCTTCGCCTTCAACAAGAATGCTGTTAGGACCAGTGAACTTACCGAAACCGTTAACAACAGTAACGTTACGCATCTTAGCCATACCGCCAAGACCGCCAGTTAGTTGATCAACTACTTTTTCTTTCCAGATACGGATCTTGTTGATGTCCGTTTGTGGCTCGCCGAATACAACGCCGTGCTCTGCCATCGCTTTAGCTTCTTCGATTACTTTAGAAACGTGAAGAAGTGCTTTTGATGGAATACAACCAACGTTTAGACATACACCACCAAGAGTGCTGTAACGTTCAACTAGTACTGTTTCTAGACCTAAATCCGCACAACGGAATGCCGCTGAGTAACCAGCAGGACCTGAACCAAGTACAACAACTTGGGCTTTAATTTCTTTGCTCATTGTGACCTCTTGTAGTCATTATCCCTAACAGGCTGAGTAGATGTTCTTAAAATTATTGGGCTTTCAAACAGGAAACATTTTACAGAGATGTTAACAGTGTGAAAGTAGCTTTAAGTTAGCCTGTGAGCTAGACAACAATTCCCCATCAGATTATGAGAAATGCAGGAAACTGTTGTCTAAAAATAGTCTTTATATAAAGAATTAAGGTGACCCGAAAGTCACCTTAATAATTACTTTCTCAATTACAGTACTAGACGACGAATGTCAGATAGTGCGCTGTTTAGGAAAGTAATGAAGCGTGCACCTTCAGCACCATCGATCACACGGTGGTCGTATGATAGAGACAGTGGAAGCTGTAGACGTGGTTGGAACTCTTTACCATTCCAAACTGGCTTAATTTCAGACTTAGATACACCTAGGATACCTACTTCTGGAGCATTTACGATTGGAGTAAATGCAGTGCCGCCAATACCACCAAGGCTAGAGATTGTGAAACAACCGCCTTGCATGTCTGCCGCTGTTAGCTTACCAGAACGTGCTTTCTTAGAAACAGCCATTAGCTCTTCAGATAGCTCGTAAATGCCTTTCTTGTTCACGTCTTTGAAGACAGGAACAACTAGACCGTTTGGTGTATCAACAGCGATACCCACGTTTACGTACTTCTTAAGAATGATGCTTTCGCCATCTTCAGAAAGAGAAGAGTTAAACGCTGGGAATGCTTCTAGCGCTTTAGCAACAGCTTTCATGATGAACACAAGTGGAGTGATCTTCATGCCAGTGTCTTTCTTCGCTTCGATTGCGTTCTGTTCTTTACGGAATGCTTCTAGCTCAGTGATGTCTGCGTTGTCCCATTGTGTAACGTGAGGGATCATTACCCAGTTACGGTGCAGGTTAGCACCAGAGATCTTCTTAATCTTAGAAAGCTTCTGAACTTCAGTTTCGCCGAACTTGCTGAAGTCAACTTTTGGCCATGGTAGTAGACCAAGAGCAGAACCGTCGCCGCCTTTGCCAGATGCAGCTGCACCAGACTCAAGACGCTTAAGTGCATCTTTAACGTAAGACTGAACGTCTTCTTTAAGGATACGGCTCTTACGACCAGTACCTTTAACCTTAGAAAGGTTAACGCCAAATTCACGAGCTAGACGACGAACTACTGGAGAAGCGTGCGCGTAGTCACCGTTCTCTTGGAAGTCGCCAGCTGCTGGAGCCGCTGCAGGTGCTTCTGCTTTAGGAGCAGGTGCCGCCGCTGGAGCTGCTGCTTGTGCAGGTGCTGCAACAGGAGCAGGCGCTGCGCCTTCAACCGGAGTGCCGGCCACGACGAAAGTCATGATTAGAGAGCCAGTTGACACTTTGTCGCCAGCTGCAATCTTGATTTCTTTTACTGTACCAGCGAATGGTGCAGGAACTTCCATTGAAGCTTTGTCGCCTTCAACAGTAATTAGAGATTGCTCTTCTTCTACTGTATCGCCAACCGCTACCATGATTTCAGTAACTTCTACTTCGTCACCACCGATATCAGGAACGTTTACTTCTTTCTCAGCAGATGCTGCTGGAGCAGCTGCAACTGGTGCTGCCGCCGCAGGAGCCGGAGCTGCTGCAGGTGCTGAACCAGCCACTTCGAATACCATTACTAGAGAACCAGTAGAAACTGAATCACCAGAAGCGATCTTGATTTCTTTAACGATACCAGCGAATGGTGCAGGAACTTCCATAGAAGCCTTGTCGCCTTCAACAGTAAGAAGAGATTGCTCTTCTTCTACTGCATCACCGATTGCAACCATGATTTCAGTTACTTCAACTTCATCACCGCCGATATCTGGTACGTGAACTTCTTTAAGCTCAGCCGCCGCTGCAGGAGCTGCAGCAACTGGTGCCGCCGCTTCAACTGCTGGCGCAGCCGGTGCTGCAGCAGCACCTTCCGCTTCGAAGATCATGATAAGAGAACCAGTAGAAACAGAATCGCCTTCTGCTACTTTGATTTCTTTAACGATACCCGCTTGAGACGCAGGAACTTCCATTGAAGCTTTGTCGCCTTCAACAGTGATCAGTGACTGCTCTTCTTCAACCTTGTCGCCAACGTTTACAAGAATCTCAGTTACTTCAACCTCGTCAGCACCGATGTCTGGTACATTAATTTCGATTGTCATTGTATTTACCTACCTTAATGCCAGTCTTATGCGTATTGCGGGTTAGTTTTTTCAGTGTCGATATCGAATTTAGCAATTGCTTCAACAACTACAGATTTCTCGATGTCACCACGTTTAGCCAGTTCAGTTAGAGCTGCAACTACGATGTAGCCAGCGTTAACTTCGAAGTGACGACGTAGGTTTGCACGGCTGTCAGAACGGCCGAAACCATCTGTACCAAGTACTTTGTAAGACTCAGTTGGCATGTACGCACGTACTTGCTCAGCGTAGTTCTTCATGTAGTCAGTCACTGCGATTGCAGGTTCTTTACCAAGAACAGTCGTGATGTACGGTACTTTCTCTTCAGCTTCTGGGTGAAGCATGTTGTCACGCTCTACCGCTTGGCCGTCACGAGTTAGTTCGTTGAACGACGTTACAGAGAATACGTCAGATGCTACGCCGTACTCTTCGCTTAGAATTTCAGCCGCTTTACGCGCTTCGTTCATGATAGTACCAGAGCTCATTAGTTGAACTTTGCCCTTAGCACCAGCGTGAGATTCAAGCTTGTAGATACCTTTACGGATGCCTTCTTCAGCGCCTTCTGGCATTGCTGGCATTGCGTAGTTCTCGTTCATTACTGTTAGGTAGTAGTAAACGTTCTCTTGCTCAGGACCGTACATGCGACGGATACCGTCTTGCATGATTACCGCTAGCTCGTAAGCAAACGTTGGGTCGTAAGAGATACAGTTCGGGATAGTGTTCGCTTGGATGTGCGAGTGACCATCTTCGTGCTGTAGACCTTCACCGTTCAGTGTTGTACGACCTGCAGTAGCACCTAGTAGGAAGCCACGAGCTTGTTGGTCGCCTGCTAGCCATGCCATGTCACCAATACGTTGGAAACCGAACATTGAGTAGTAGATGTAGAACGGGATCATCGGTAGATCGTTTGTGCTGTATGAAGTTGCAGCAGCAACCCATGAAGCCATAGAACCTAGTTCGTTGATACCTTCTTGAAGAACTTGACCAGACGTTGCTTCTTTGTAGTAAGAAACGATGCCTTTATCTTCAGGTGTGTATTCTTGACCGTGTGGGTTGTAGATACCAACCTGACGGAATAGACCTTCCATACCAAATGTACGAGCTTCATCACAGATGATAGGAACGATGTTCTTACCAATGTTCTTATCTTTAAGAAGGATGTTTAGCGTACGTACATAAGCCATAGTTGTAGAGATATCACGCTTCTGCTCACCTAGTAGAGGTGCGAATGCGTCTAGCTCAGGAACCTTGAACTCTTGAGTAAACTTAGGAAGACGTGCAGGTGTGTAACCGTGTAGAGCGTTACGACGAGCGTGCATGTATTCGTACTCAGGCGTACCTTCTTCCAGTTTCAGGTAAGGAAGTTCAGCGATCTTCTCATCTGAAAGGATGTCTTCTAGGCCTAGGCGATCACGTAGGTGTTGAACATGAGTCATGTCCATTTTCTTAACACCGTGTGCAATGTTCTTACCTTCAGCTGCATCACCCATGCCGTAACCTTTAACAGTCTTAGCTAGGATTACAGTTGGCTTGCCGTTTGTCTCTTTTGCATTGTTGAATGCAGCAAACAGTTTAGAAGAATCGTGACCACCACGCTTAAGAGCGAAGATTTCGTCATCAGTCATGTCTGCAACTAGTGCAGCTGTTTCTGGGTACTTACCAAAGAAGTGCTCACGTACATATGCGCCATCTTTAGATTTGAATGTCTGGTAGTCACCATCGATAGTTTCGTTCATTAGTTGAAGAAGCTTACCAGTCGTGTCTTTAGCCAGTAGAGAATCCCAGTTGCTACCCCAGATAACTTTAACAACGTTCCAACCTGCGCCTTTGAATAGGCCTTCAAGTTCTTGGATGATGCTGCCGTTACCCATTACAGGGCCGTCTAGACGCTGTAGGTTACAGTTGATTAGGAAACATAGGTTGTCTAGCTTCTCACGCGCAGCGAAAGAGATAGCACCACGTGATTCTGGCTCATCCATCTCACCGTCACCTAGGAACGCGTATACGCGTTGCGCTGAAGTTTCTTTCAGGCCACGGCCGTCAAGGTACTTAAGGAAGCGCGCTTGGTAGATAGCAGAGATAGGGCCAAGACCCATAGATACTGTCGGGAACTGCCAGAACTCAGGCATCAGTTTCGGGTGCGGGTAAGAAGGGATACCTTTACCATCAACTTCTTGACGGAAGTTATCTAGCTGTTCTTCAGTTAGACGACCTTCAACGAATGCACGAGAGTAGATACCAGGAGAGATGTGACCTTGGTAGTAAACTAGATCGCCACCGTCTGTCTCGTTTGGAGCACGGAAGAAGTGGTTGAAACATACTTCGTAGAACGCTGCTGCTGACTGGTAAGAAGCCATGTGACCACCAAGGTCTAGGTCTTTCTTAGAAGCACGCAATACGATCATGATTGCGTTCCAGCGAATAATCGAACGAATACGACGCTCAAGAGTTACGTCACCAGGGTAAGCTGGCTCTTGTGCTGCTGGAATTGTGTTGATGTAGTTTGTGTTGATGCCTGTAGCCATATCAACACCATCTAAACGCGCTTTATCTAGAACTTGTTCTAGTAAAAACTGTGCACGTTCTACACCTTCTTCACGTACTACTGACTCAAGAGCTTCTAACCAATCTTGAGTTTCCAGAGCATCAACGTCATGCTTCATGTCAGACATGGCGATCTATCCTTTTTGTTAGTTGGATTCTACTAAACACGTAAATAGCCGAAGTATTACGGCTATTTACCCTGTTGAATTCGACGTAGAGAACGTTCGCGGCGCGACTCTTCTTTGGTCAAATCCATCAATGTTTCTTCGATGTAAGCTAAATGAGAGTGTGACATTTCACGTGCCTGTTCTGGCTGTCCTGAAACGATCGCATCCACAATGTTAGCTCGATGTATACTCACTTTCTCCACAACGTCTTTACGACGATGCAACAGCTTTAAATTTTCTAAGACGTTTTGTTCGAGTAACGGAGCCAAGCTACGAACAATGTGCAATAACACCACATTGTGCGCTGCCTCTGTTAAAGCAATAAGAAAAGCCATCACTGCTGCAGATTCGGCTTCAATATCACCCTTATCTTGCGCATCGCGAATTTTTTCTTGGCATGCTTGAATTCGAGCAAAGTCTTCATCAGTGCCACGCAATGCCGCGAAGTAAGCCGAAATCCCTTCCATCGCATGACGCGATTCCAACAAGTCTAGTTGGGTTTCAGAATGGGACGACAACAAATTAAGCAAAGGATCTGAAAAGCTTTTCCAGATATTTTCGCTAACAAACGTACCTCCACCTTGACGGCGAGTAAGCAAGCGTTTTGCTTCTAAACGTTGTATCGCTTCTCGGATCGAAGGACGAGACACATCGAACTGTTTCGCCAGTTCGCGCTCAGGCGGCAGCTGCTGCCCTGGAGCCAGTGTTCCTTCCACTATCAACCTTTCTAACTCTTGTTCGATAACATCGGAGAGTTTTGGCTGACGAATCCTTTGATAAGCCATAGTTTGTTGTTCTTCTTTTTCTTCGCTGACAATTGGTAATACCAATTTTAAGTTGGGCAGAAATTAACATAATTAAAACGCCACTGTCCAGCCTAAAATTGACCTGCATCATAGAATACAGCGTGAATTAACCATGATTTAACAAATGAAATTTAAAACAGCAACCAAATTGGTCTTACCATTTACAGGGGTAATACTTTTGGGGAGTGTTCGTGCTAGAAAGTTTCAGGATAAAAATGAATTGTTTCAGAAAGATTAGCGTCACTTGTTTAAAAATCGAACCAAGCGCACATTTAGGGTGGAAATTCTGTTCATAAGTTTTAATAAATGAGTGTTTGATAAGCTCGTCACACTCTCAATTTATTGATGCTCCCCGTCCGACCACTTCCTTTACAAAAGCACAACAAAAATTCACAAACAATTATGCTCATCGTTGATTATCTAGAGCCCTTCAATGAGCAGAGTCTTGTTGTGAATTCGGATTTAGAAACTCAGTTGGCCTTGATATTTCTTCCAATCAAAAACCAAACCGGGGTCAGTCTTTCGTAGCGGAGCGATGTATTGATGGCCAGTGATACGCTGACGCGTAATCTGCGGGAAGTTCGACACCAATGTCTCCGTTAATTGAGCCAAAGATTGGTATTGCTGCTCGGTATAAGCAACAAAGTCACTGCCTTCCAGTTCAATGCCAATAGAGTAGTCATTACATCTTTCACGGCCAGCGAAGCTCGATTGACCCGCATGCCAAGCTCGGTCTAAGAAAGAGACGAACTGCACCACTTCCCCATCACGACGAATCAAGCAATGCGCCGAAACGCCCATTTGGTGAATCACCTTAAAAAACGGATGTTCGACAGGGTCGAGTTTTCCCGTAAAAAACTGTTCAATGTAAGTCCCACCAAATTGACCCGGAGGCAAGCTAATGTTGTGAACCACCAGCAGAGAGATATCGTCGGCACTAGGCCTTGCATCAAAATACGGGGAAGGAACATGCCGAGCGTTGTCGTACCATCCGTTGGAGCTGATCGTCATCTTGGTCTCACTTTCTTTTCTGCTAGCACAATAAGATGTGACCTTGCCCATAGAGCAGTCGCGCTAGCCTCTTTAATTTGAAGTTAAGCAAGAGTATCATTCCATTCCCACTCCCTTTCAAGATTAGATTTGCGATGAAAAACACACATAACAGCCACCAACGCCTTGACTACTTAAAAGAGCAACTGCCTCTAGAGATCACTCGTGCAGTAGCCGAGACTATCAAAGAAGACCTAGGTGGCACGTTAGATCCAGCGGCTGACATCACAGCAAGTCTAATCCCAGCAGACGCAATCAACAGCGCAACCATCATTACTCGTGAGCACGGTGTGTTCTGTGGTAAAGCTTGGGCTGATGAAGTGTTTAAGCAACTGGGCGGTGAAGTGACTATCGAGTGGAATGTAGAAGATGGCGACAAGGTTGAACCAAACCAAACACTTTGTACCTTAACAGGTCCAGCACGCGCGCTATTAACGGGTGAGCGCAACGCAATGAACTTCATTCAAACGCTATCTGGTTGTGCGACTACGACGGCTACCTACGCGGACAAAATCAAACACACAGAGTGCCGCCTGTTAGATACTCGTAAAACGATACCTGGCCTGCGCAGCGCACTAAAATACGCAGTCGCTTGTGGCGGCGGTTTCAACCACCGTATTGGGGTTTTCGATGCTTACCTAATCAAAGAAAACCACATCATCGCTTGTGGTGGTATTGAGAAAGCTATTTCAACAGCAAAAGAGCTAAACCCGGGTAAGCCTGTAGAAGTGGAAACTGAGAGCCTAGAAGAGCTAGAGCAAGCGATCAGCGCTGGCGCAGACATCATCATGCTAGATAACTTCACCACAGACATGATGCGCGAAGCTGTGAAAATCAACGCAGGACGTGCAGCACTAGAAAACTCTGGCAACGTGACTCTAGATACCATTGCTGAGTTCGCTGAAACAGGCGTTGATTACATCTCGGTAGGCGCATTAACTAAGCACCTAAAAGCAATGGACCTATCAATGAGATTCAAAGCGTAATTGACTGAATAATAAATAATTCCCGTAAAGGCACTGTTGATAACGGTGCCTTTTTATTGCCTGAATTATCAGTATTTCAAGCAGTTATTTAAGCTGATCGCATAAATTTGCGCGCTATATGAAACACTACACCAATAAATACCAAACCACTCGCGACCACACCTGAACACCATTCCACTGCCCCATCTCAACTTCTATTCTTTCCATCAACCAGTGCCTGCACTGAAACAAACTAAACAATGGAATTAGACAATGAATAACAAGAACAAAAGAACGAACCAAAAAGGCTTTACGCTGATTGAATTGATGATTGTGGTGGCGATTATTGGGGTGTTATCTGCGATTGCTGTGCCTGCTTATAAAGACTATGTAACAAAAAGTCAGGCATCGTCTGCATTAGCAACATTAAAATCTTTAGTAACACCAGCGGAGTTATTAATCCAACAAGACGGAGTAATTAGTGGTGGTACGAGTGCACTAGGTATTTCATCTGCGGCAAATACTCTAGGGACTATCTCTGCCTCAGGCACTTCGATTTCATTTACATTTGATGAAGGAGCTTTAAACACAGGTGTTATTACGATAACACGTTCAAGCACTGGTTGGGCTTGTGCTCGTAGTATCAGCACTAAGTTGACAGGATTAACGCTAGAAGGCTGTAACTAGTTTGCTAACCAACCTCCCAACTGTTCTCCGTCAAGCTGACTTACTTAGCCTGACTCAAGAACAAGCCGTTGCGGAACATATATATGCTTCAGGTGTATCTACACCTGAAGCTTTGATCGTTCTAGATTTCTTCACAGGCAACTCCTTAGCAAACAACATTAAAACCATCTTCGGCTTACCGTTAGTACAACTTGCCAATATGGACTATGAGACACTATGTGACCAATTAGGGCTTCGTGAACTGATTACCAAATATCGTGCTATCCCGATTTCAGTATCTAGCTCGACTCTCACACTCGCCTCTGCCGACCCGACCGATTTACAAGCGGAAGATGACTTTCGATTTGCGACGGGATTACAGATTGAACTGGTTGTCGCCAACTACTCTGAATTAGAAGGTGCGATACGCAAGCTGTATGGCCGCTCTATTTCAGGGCAAGACTCTAAACGCAAAGAGATCACTCAAGATGAACTCGCCAGTCTTGTTGAAGTGTCTGACGACGAGATAGCATCGATAGAAGATCTCAGCCAAGACGATTCCCCTGTCAGCCGCTTTATCAATCAGATACTGGTTGATGCGGTACGCAAAGGCGCATCAGATATCCACTTCGAACCTTACGAAGAGCACTACCGAGTGCGACTGCGTTGTGATGGTATCCTTGTTGAAATACAGCAACCCGCCTCTCACCTAAGTCGTCGTCTATCAGCTCGCTTAAAGATCCTCGCCAAGCTTGATATCGCTGAACGCCGCTTGCCTCAAGACGGTCGTATTAAACTGCGTCTAAATGACGACTTGGCGATTGATATGCGGGTATCAACGCTGCCGACCTTGTGGGGTGAAAAGATCGTTCTTCGACTGCTTGATAGCAGCGCGGCCAATCTAGATATCGATAAGTTAGGTTACACCGAAGATCAAAAAGCACTCTACCTCAATGCCCTGAAGCGCCCACAAGGGATGATCTTAATGACAGGTCCAACTGGCAGCGGAAAAACCGTCTCCCTTTATACTGGCCTTCGAGTGCTCAACACTACTGAACGCAACATCTCAACAGCCGAAGATCCGGTGGAAATTAACCTATGTGGTATCAATCAGGTACAAGTGACACCTAAGATCGGCTTTGGGTTTGCGGAAGCGCTACGATCATTTTTACGACAAGACCCCGATGTTGTAATGGTTGGAGAGATCCGAGACTTGGAAACCGCAGAGATCGCGATCAAAGCATCGCAAACCGGTCATTTAGTACTTTCAACACTGCACACTAATTCCGCCGCAGAAACCGTCACCCGACTCGCTCATATGGGGATAGAACCCTTTAACCTCGCTTCATCATTGAGTTTGATTATCGCCCAACGACTGGCAAGGCGGTTGTGTAACCATTGTAAAGAAAGTGACGATTCACCAGACATATTTCTGCGTCACTCCATTCCTAACAGCCAAACCATCTACAAAGCGAGTCCTAAAGGTTGCAATGAGTGCAACCAGGGTTATTCGGGGCGAGTGGGTATCTATGAAGTGATGCCGTTTAGCGATCAACTGAAAAGCAGCCTGATCGACAAACCGAACGCGTTGGCCATTGAAAACTTGGCTCGCCGAGAAGGCATGAGAACTCTGCAAGAGTCGGGGCTAGATAAATTGCTTGAAGGCACCACCAGCTATCAAGAGCTGCAACGTGTTCTGTACATATAAACCAATGGAGCACCAATGAGTAGCAAGTCCAAACAATCACAATTAAAAAGCTATCACTGGAAAGGCATTAACAGCTCAGGCAAGAAAGTGTCTGGGCAAACGTTAGCGCTCACCGAATTGGAAGTACGAGAAAAGCTCAAAGAACAGCATATTCAGATTAAGAAAATCAAAAAGAAAAGTATTTCAGCCGTCACTCGTTTAACCCATAGAGTAAAAGCCAAAGACATCACTATTTTGACTCGGCAGCTTGCTACCATGCTGGCCACTGGTGTGCCTATCGTACAAGCCATCAAGTTGGTGTCGGACAATCACCGCAAAGCTGAAATGAAATCGATTCTATCGCATATCTGCAAAGGTGTAGAAGCCGGAACGCCAATCTCAAAAGCAATGCGAACCGCAAGCCGTCACTTTGATGACCTATACACTGATTTGGTCGCCACAGGCGAGCTCTCCGGTAACCTTGCACAAGTATTTGAACGCTTGGCGACCTATCGTGAAAAGAGTGAGCAACTAAAATCCAAGGTTATAAAGGCTCTCATCTACCCAGCAATGGTTGTAGCGGTCGCCCTTACCGTTTCCTACTTAATGCTGACCATGGTGATTCCAGAGTTTGAGTCGATGTTTTCCGGCTTTGGCGCCGACCTGCCTTGGTTCACTCAACAAGTACTCTACCTTTCCCATTGGATGCAGGCTTACAGCTTTTATACTGCCGTAGGCATAGGGCTTGTTGTCCTGATTATTTACCAACTGTGTCAGCGTTCCCACTCGATCAAACTGTCTGTTAGTCGGCTAGGATTACGCTTTCCTGTTCTTGGTGGCGTATTAGCCAAAGCCTCTATTGCCAAATTCAGCCGAACCTTATCAACCAGCTTTAGTTCTGGCATTCCGATTTTAATGAGCCTTAAAACCACAGCCAAAACCGCAGGCAACCTGCATTATGAATCGGCCATCATTGAGGTTCACCGAGAAACGGCTGCTGGCATGCCAATGTATATCGCAATGCGCAATACCAACGCCTTTCCTGAAATGGTGTTACAGATGGTGATGATCGGTGAAGAGTCAGGAAACCTTGATGATATGCTCAATAAAGTAGCCTCCATTTACGAGTTTGAAGTCGACAACACCGTCGACAATTTAGGCAAGATTCTAGAGCCACTGATCATCGTATTTTTAGGGACAGTTGTTGGCGGGCTTGTGGTTGCGATGTACTTACCGATCTTTAATCTTATGAGTGTGTTAGGATAGTTAAAAGCAACTAAACACCCATGAGCAACAATCTCTGCTCACCTTGATTAAGTGGTAAAGGACACTATGGAAGTATTTCACTACTATCCTTGGCTATTCCCCGTATTAGCTTTCATTTTTAGCCTTCTTATCGGCAGCTTCCTCAACGTAGTCATACACCGTTTGCCAATTATGATGGAACGTGAATGGCAACAAGAGTGCTCGGAATATTTCTCTCAATATAAAATTCCAGCGCCAGAGGGAAAGTTCAACCTCAGCATTCCTCGCTCTACCTGCCCGAAGTGCAAAACCCAATTAAGAATCGTCGACAATATCCCAGTCTTAAGCTGGTTGTTCTTAAAGGGTAAGTGCCATAGCTGTGCTAATCCAATCAGTGCTCGCTACCCTTTGGTCGAACTGCTTACCGCAATACTTTGCACAATGGTTGCTAGCCACTTTGGTTTCAGTTACTACGCCATTGCTTTGATTTTTTTCACCTTCGCACTGATTACCGCGACCTTTATCGATCTCGATACCATGCTGTTACCCGATCAAATCACCTTGCCTTTAGTATGGTCCGGTATCGCTTTAGCATTGTTTAATATCAGCCCAGTATCGCTGCAAGATTCCGTGGTTGGCGCAATGGCTGGTTACCTCGCTTTATGGTCTGTTTATTGGTTGTTCAAACTGCTAACAGGTAAAGAAGGCATGGGTTACGGTGACTTCAAACTCCTGGCTGCGCTTGGTGCATGGCTTGGTTGGCAACACCTACCGATGATCATCCTTTTATCTTCGCTGGTAGGCCTTGTGTTTGGTTTAATTCAACTTCGCCTGAAACAGCAAGGCATCGATAAAGCCTTTCCATTTGGCCCTTACCTTGCAATTGCGGGTTGGGTAAGCTTGATGTGGGGTAACGACATCATGGGTTGGTATTTCACTTCTGTACTAGGAATTTAACGATGGCAATCATTATCGGATTAAGCGGCGGTATCGCCAGTGGCAAAACCACGGTCGCTAACCTGTTCAATGAGCATTTTAATATTGATATTGTTGATGCTGATATCGTGGCACGTGAAGTGGTTGCGCTGGGCAGTGACGGTTTAAAACAGATTACAGAACACTTTGGTGAGTCTATCTTGCTTGAAGATGGAACTCTCAACCGAAGTCGACTGCGTGAGCTGATCTTCTCTGATCCTAAAGAGAAGCAGTGGCTCAATGATCTTCTTCATCCCATGATCCGTGACAAAATTGACAGTGACCTGTCTAAAATCACATCCCCGTATGGTTTATTAGTTGCACCGCTATTGGTGGAAAACCAAATGCAAGGCATGGCCGATCGCGTATTAATTGTTGATGTGCCAGCAGAAGTTCAAATAGAACGTACGATGAGTCGTGACAATGTTTCTAGGGAACAAGTTGCATCAATTTTAAAATCACAGGCTTCAAGAGAACAACGCTTAGCAGTTGCAGATGACGTGATTAAAAACCATACTAAAAACCAAGAACTTTTGCCTCAAATCACAGATTTACATCAAAAGTATCTGGCAATCAGTGCTGTAGATGGGTCAGAATAGAACAATGTTGAATGAAGGTTTGCTCGATGATCACCCATAAATTTGAACATCCTCTAAATGAGAAAACACGCATCTACTTAAGAGTCGAATCACTCTTGAGGCAGCTACACTTGTCTTCTACATTTTCTGATGCTCAACAGTATCAACTCTTTTTCCGTTCCATCTTTGATCTGATTGAAATCTTCGAACAGATCCAACTCAAGAGCGAACTCGCAAAAGATATTGAGAAGCAACGTGTAACCTACAAAAGCTGGTTGGATGTTGAAGGTGTCGATCAAGAGATGCTGACATCACTACTTAATGACATTGGTAACATCTATCGTGATCTGATGCAGGCAGAACGTTTTGGCCAATCACTTAAAGAAGACCGCTTCCTGAGTGCGATTCGCCAGCGCTTTAATCTTCCAGGTGGCTCATGCTGCTTTGATTTACCGGCACTGCATTATTGGCTGCACCTTCCTCTTGATAAGAGAATGCGAGATGCTAAAGCTTGGATGGACAGCTTACAGCCTCTGTATGAAGCGCTAACACTGTGGTTGAAGCTCACCAGAGAAACGGGTCACTTCAAAGAGCAAATCGCTCGTGCTGGCTTCTTCCAGAGCGATGCAGATGAAGCGAATATCCTTCGTCTTTCTATTCCGATGCAATACGGTGCCTACCCGATGATCTCCGGTCACAAGAACCGCTTTGCTGTTAAGTTCATGAGCTTTGAAACTGGGCAAGCCTGTACTCAAGACATCGAATTTGAATTGGCAATCTGCACCTAATTAATTTCCTTTTATAGTTTGGCTTGAGTCCTCACTCGAGCCTAAACTCACTATTATTACACCTTCAAATTAAGAATCACTATGTCGAAGAAAATCACCATCGTTAAATGCCCTCAATGTAATGCTGACGTTGAATGGGGCGAACAAAGCCCGCACCGCCCGTTTTGCAGCAAGCAATGTCAGATGATTGATTTCGGTGAATGGGCAGACGAAGAGAACAGCATCGCTGGCGCACCAGATATGTCAGATAGCGATGGTTGGTCGGAAGATCCGCACTAAGCGAGTAGCGAGTAGCGAG
>NZ_JBFROW010000004.1:110764-211397 GCF_041471665.1 Vibrio sp. 10N.261.51.F11
CGAGTAGCGAGTAGCGAGTAAATTTTGAAGGGTTGGCGTTTAACGTCAATCCTTTTTTATTGCCTATAACACGGCGCTAGTAGAGATTCCCTACTCCTTCCTTCGTCAGTCTAGGGAATGACGGTTAAATATGAGTTTCGTCTGGTTTGTCATCCTCAAGAGTGAGGTACGAGCGAATTGGGGATCTCTTACCTGCTAAGCTCCAAATAACAGACACAAAAAAGCGGAGCCAAATGGCTCCGCTTTTATCGATAGAATGCAAAAAGAATTACTTCTTAGTAAGCTTCTCTTTAATACGAGCTGACTTACCAGAACGCTCACGTAGGTAGTACAACTTGGCACGACGTACTGCACCACGGCGTTTAACTTCGATGCTATCAACCATTGGAGAGTGAGTTTGGAACGCACGCTCTACGCCTTCACCGTTCGAGATCTTACGAACTGTGAATGCAGAGTGTAGACCACGGTTACGAATAGCGATTACAACGCCTTCGAAAGCCTGTAGACGCTCACGGTCACCTTCTTTTACCTTAACCTGAACTACAACAGTGTCACCTGGTGCGAATTTAGGAAGGTCTGATTTTAGTTGCTCTTCTTCAAGAGCCTTGATGATGTTGCTCATTTGTATAAATTCCTAGAATAAACTGATACTAAATTTAATAGGTTACTGCTTGCTTTTCGTTAAGAGCGTTGCTCTTTAATGAATTCAGCCAGTAATTGTTCCTGTTCGTCAGTCAGAGCTAGGTTTTCCAGGAGTTCTGGTCTTCTTAGCCAAGTTCGGCCCAACGATTGTTTTAATCGCCAGCGACGAATGTCCTTATGGTTTCCAGACTTGAGTACCGATGGTACATCTTTATCGTCTAGCACCTCAGGGCGCGTATAATGGGGACAATCTAGCAAACCATTTGCAAAAGAATCTTCTTCTGCTGAAGCGAAATCTCCAAGTACACCCGGAACAAACCGAGATACTGAATCAATCAGCGTCATGGCTGGCAGTTCGCCACCCGTCATCACAAAATCTCCAATCGACCATTCTTCGTCAACTTCAGATTGAATGATGCGCTCATCTACCCCTTCGTAGCGACCACAAATAAGAAGTAAATTCTCGTTTGTTGCCAGCTCTTCAACACCTTTCTGGTCGAGTTTACGACCTTGAGGTGAAAGATAGATAACTTTCGTCTTTCCCGGTGCTGCTTGCTTGGCCGTTGTGATAGCGTCGCGCAAAGGCTGAACCATCATTAACATGCCAGGACCACCACCGTAAGGTCTGTCATCAACAGTGCGATGTTTATCATGAGTGAAATCACGAGGATTCCATGTCTCAATAGATAAAAGACCTTTTTTAACCGCTTGACCTGTTACTCCAAAATCAGTAACAGAACGGAACATTTCAGGAAAAAGGCTAATAATGCCAACCCACATGTGTTCTCTCGCTCTGTAATTTGGAGTTAGAATCCAGGATCCCAGTCAACTTCGATCCGGCGAGCTTCGCGATCAACTTTCTTGATCACTTGCTCTTCAAGGTACGGTACTAACCGTTCCTTTTGGCCAAAAGCATCTTTAAGATTTGCTTTGATTACTAGAACATCGTTCGAGCCAGTTTCTAATAGGTCAGTGACCTCACCAAGGTCGTAACCTTTAGTGGTAAAAACTTGCATACCGAACAATTCGCGCCAGTAGAATTCATCTTCTGACAATTCAGGTAACGAAGCAGGGTCAATAGCAATTTCAAAGTTAGTCATCAGTTGCGCGTCTTCACGAACATCTAATCCCGCTAGCTTACATACATAACCTTGGCCATGACGTTTCCAGCTCTCAACTTTGTACTCAACCCACTTACCCTTTAGGTTTAAATACCAAGGGCTGTAATCAAATATGCTTTCAGCATTGTCTGTGTAGGAGAACACTTTAAGCCAGCCACGAATACCATAGGTAGACCCAAGTTTACCCATGACAATTCTATTCTTTTGCTCGCTCATAGTTTCTTTACCCTTCATCGACATAAGCTATTTCTCTTTAAAAAAGAATTAAGCCGCTTTTTGAGCGTCTTTAACTAGCTTAGCTACACGATCAGATAGAGATGCGCCTTGACCAACCCAGTGGTTAACACGATCTAGGTCTAGACGTAGACCTTCTTCTTGACCTTGAGCTGTAGGGTTAAAGAAACCTACTTTCTCGATGAAACGGCCAGTTGCAGCGTTACGGCTATCCGCAACTACGATTTGATAAAATGGGCGCTTCTTTGCACCGTGACGTGCCAAACGAATGGTTACCATGTCGTCCTCTTTGCTTTCTTAATAAAATAATTAACCCCAAGTATAAGTAAATAGCTTGGGGTCTCGTGCCAAATTAAAGCCCCGGAATTTTACTCTTATTCCGGTGCAATGCAAGGGCTTTAGCTATTTTTTCACCAACATAGCTGCCGTACACTTTCTGTGACACGGCTAACACTATGAAAAGTAACGTAGCTAAAGCTTACATTTGTAGATTATCGACCAAACGGGTTAAAGCCACCACCCATTCCGCCCATACCTCCACCGCCGCCCATCATGCCTTGCATGTTGCGCATCATGCCTTTCATGCCACCTTTCTGCATCTTCTTCATCATCTTCTGCATTTGGGTGAACTGCTTAAGCATACGGTTTACATCTTGTACCTGTGTACCAGAACCAGCGGCAATACGCTTTTTGCGAGAGCCTTTGATTAGGTCAGGGCGTTGACGCTCTTTCATGGTCATAGAGTTGATGATCGCTTCCATTTGCTTGAACATCTTGTCATCAACTTTATCTTTAACGTTATCTGGTAGCTGAGACATGCCTGGAAGCTTATCCATCATGCCCATCATGCCGCCCATGTTTTGCATCTGACCTAGCTGTTCACGGAAGTCTTCAAGGTCAAAGCCTTTCTTCTCTTTGAACTTCTTAGCCAGTTTCTCTGCTTTCTCGGTATCAACGTTTTTCTGTAGGTCTTCAATAAGAGACAGTACGTCGCCCATACCTAAGATACGAGAAGCAACACGATCTGGGTGGAACGGTTCTAGTGCGTCAGTCTTTTCACCAACACCCAAGAATTTAATCGGCTTGCCTGTGATATGACGAACAGACAGAGCAGCACCACCACGCGCATCACCATCAACTTTCGTCAAGATAACACCGGTTAGTGGTAACGCATCACCAAAGGCTTTTGCAGTGTTCGCAGCATCTTGGCCTGTCATTGCATCAACAACGAACAGTGTCTCTACTGGTTTAATTGCAGTATGAAGCTCTTTGATCTCGCCCATCATCTCTTCATCGATAGCCAAACGACCCGCAGTATCGACAAGTAGCACGTCGTAGAATTTCTTCTTCGCGTGGTCGATTGCAGCGTTTGCAATATCAAGAGGCTTTTGATCAGCTGAAGATGGGAAGAAGTCTACGCCAACATCGCTTGCTAACGTTTCAAGCTGTTTGATCGCCGCTGGACGGTAAACGTCGGCAGACACAACCAAGACTTTCTTCTTGTCACGCTCAGTTAGAAGCTTAGATAGCTTACCTACCGATGTGGTTTTACCCGCACCTTGTAGACCCGCCATTAAGATAACGGCTGGCGGCTGCGCTGCTAGGTTAAGAGCCTCGTTAGACTCACCCATCACCGCTTCAAGTTCAGCTTGAACGATCTTAATGAATTCTTGACCAGGCGTTAGAGATTTAGAAACCTCAACACCCACAGCGCCTTCTTTTACGCGCTTAACAAAATCGCGGACAACGGGCAGTGCAACGTCGGCTTCAAGTAGCGCCATACGTACTTCACGCAGCGTCTCTTTAATATTGTCTTCGGTCAGACGACCTTTACCGCTGATGTTCTTCAGCGTTTTGGATAGACGATCCGTTAAATTATCAAACATAGTTTTCTCTTCGCTCAAAACTGCGACTATTACTGTGAGTATACATTAGCGCGGATTAGAGTCATACCCGTTGTAGAGCGTTAATCATCCGTGCTTGTGATGTGAGACATTATTCACTTGGAATTGAATGAGGTTCGCCATAGCCCCAAAGAGCGATGCGAGGTATAATTCGCCAATTAGTAATCATTAAAATGGATACCATGGACAGTCTTATTGCGATCGCAGCAGCCTTTCTTTATACAATGGCGATTTCCACGATCATTCCAGGTCTCGTGCACCAAACAGGAATCCGTGTAAAAACGGTGTTTATCAGCGCATTACTTGCTCTAGCTTTTCATGCTTGGTTGCTTGGCGATTTGATTTTTAATGCCAGTGGCCAAAACCTCAGTATCTTGAACGTTGCTTCATTAATCAGTTTAATCATATCTGTGGTAATGAGCGGTGCAATGCTCAAAACCCGCTTGTGGTTCATCTTGCCTGTTGTTTATAGTTTCGCAGCGCTTAACCTCATGGCAGCAACGTTTCTTCCAAGTACCTTCATCAAACATCTAGAGAATGACCCGAAACTGCTCGTACACATCTCTTTGGCCTTGTTCTCATACGCGACGCTGACTATCGGTGCGTTATACGCCTTGCAACTCGCGTGGCTTGATCACAAGCTTAAAAAGAAAAAAGCCTTAGTGATTAACCCTAACCTACCTCCTTTAATGATGGTAGAGAGACAGCTTTTCAAGATCATTCTGATTGGTAATGGTTTATTAACGGGTACTTTGCTGACTGGCCTTATCTTCGTACAAGATATGTTTGCTCAAGGAAAGGCGCACAAAGCGGTATTGTCTTTTATCGCTTGGGTTATCTACTCCATCCTTTTATGGGGTCACTACCAAAAAGGTTGGCGTGGACAGAAAGTCACTTGGTTCGCACTTGCCGGCGCCAGCATGCTCACATTGGCCTACTTCGGTAGCCGCTTCGTTCAGGAAATCATCCTGAACTAGTCTGTAAAATAAAGGCAAGGTCTCACACACCTTGCCTTTAAAATATTGAGTCCGTTAGATTCAATTGACATCTCGACCATGTTCGGTCATAAATTAATCAAGATACACAAATAGGAAAAGAATAGTTTTGGACGACATATCAACGGGTATCTTATTTGCGCTACTCGCGTGTCTCATTGTAATTTCTGGTTATTTCTCTGGTTCCGAAACGGGCATGATGTCCTTGAACCGCTACCGTTTAAAGCACTTGGCCAATACGGGTCATAAAGGTGCCAAACGCGTAGAAAAACTTCTGAACCGCCCAGACAGATTGATTGGCCTCATTCTCATCGGCAACAATCTCGTCAACATTCTTGCATCTGCGATCGCTACTATTCTTGGTATGCGCATCTACGGGGATATCGGTGTGGCTATCGCTACTGGTACCCTGACTCTCGTGATCCTCGTATTCGCCGAGGTAACCCCAAAGACCATCGCTTCTCTATTTCCTGAACGTGTCTCTTACGCGAGTAGTATCCTTTTGATGATACTGATGAAGGTGCTATCACCATTGGTGATCTTAGTGAACTTCATTACCAACGGCTTCATTCGTATCTTAGGCGTTAAAGCCAGCCATGATGCAACCGACCACTTGAGCTCCGAAGAGCTTAGAACCGTGGTAAATGAAGCCGGTAGCTTAATCCCTCAACGTCACCAAGATATGTTGGTGTCTATTCTGGATTTAGAGCACGTCACCGTGAACGACATCATGGTGCCGCGTAATGAGATTACTGGTATCGACATCAATGACGACTGGAAATCGATCGTTCGTCAACTTACCCACTCGCCTCATGGTCGCGTAGTGCTGTACCGTGACCAAATAGATGAAGTGGTCGGCATGCTTAGGCTGCGTGAAGCTTACCGTCTGATGCTTGAAAAGAACGAATTCAATAAAGAAACCCTGTTGCGTGCCGCGGATGAGATCTACTTTATTCCTGAAGCGACACCACTCAATATTCAACTGCTTAAGTTTCAACGCAATAAGCAGCGCATCGGTTTGATTGTTGATGAGTATGGCGACATCAATGGTTTGGTTACATTAGAAGATATTCTAGAAGAGATCGTAGGTGAGTTTACCACCTCAATCACCCCAAGCTTATCTGAAGAGATTACTCCGCAAAGCGATGGCAGCTTCTTGATTGAAGGCAGTGCCAATATCCGAGATATCAACAAAGGCTTACAGTGGGCACTGCCTACCGATGGCCCAAGAACGCTGAATGGTTTGATACTGGAACATCTTGAAGATATTCCTGAGAGTCACCTGAGTGTTCAGGTTGCCAGCCACCCAATGGAAATTGTTGAGCTTGAAGAGAACCGCATCAAACTGGTTCGCGTGTTCCCACAGATCGTGAACGGCTAACTGAGTTATCACTGAATCTCTGTCTCGCCCTAAAATACGTTGACGAAAAAGGCCCGGTTCATTGAACCGGGCCTTTTAGTATCTAACTCGCCCTATCTAGGGTAGCTATCAATGACTAGTCGATCTTAAGCTCTTGCAGCATAGACTCTGGCAGTGCCAGTTCATCATTCTTGTTTACAGAGATGCCTGCAGCGATGATCGCATTCGCGATCTCTTTCGCTTCATCCAAAGAGTGCATTGCCGCGGTACCACATTGGTATTCGTTCAGCTCAGGGATCTTATTCTGGTTCCCAACTTTCAGTACGTCTTGCATCGCTGCCAACCAACCGTCAGCCACTTGTTGTTCTGTAGGCGTACCAATCAGGCTCATGTAGAAACCAGTGCGACAGCCCATCGGTGAGATATCGATGATCTCTACATCTGAACCGTTCAATTGATTACGCATGAAACCAGCATATAGGTGCTCTAGAGTATGGATACCTTTCTCAGATAGGATGTCTTTGTTTGGCGCAGTAAAACGCAGGTCAAACACAGTGATGGTATCCCCTTTTGGGGTTTGCATTGTTTTAGCAACACGAACGGCAGGTGCGTTCATGCGTGTGTGATCAACAGTGAAACTATCTAATAAAGGCATTGCTCTTCTCCATGACGGCTGGCTTTAGAAAAACCAGCTTCGATTGTCTTCTAGTTCTTTGCGGCACTGTTTCAGCTGCCATCCATAATCTTTTGCTTGCTGTTCGACTTTGCGCGCCACCTTAATTAGCGATGGCTTGCTGTTGTATGACTTGCGCTTATAACCACCACGGCCTTCATGATAAGCCAGGTATTGGTTATATGGGTCCCATAGTGAGATGCCCAATTGACGACGCGTCTCGCTGGTATACCAACCGATGAACATCAATGCATCATCAAAGTTGGTTCTTGAACCACCGTTATTGGTCGCCTTTTGGAAGTCTTCCCAAGCAGGATCTTGAGCTTGTGCATAACCGTAGGCACTGCTTACACGCCCCCACGGTATAAAGCCAAGAATGTAATCTTTAGGTGGGCGCGCATCATGACGATAGCTACTCTCTTGTTTCACAAAAGCCATCGCAACGTTAATCGGCGTTCCCCATTCTTCTTGCATATCCAAGGCATCTTCATACCATGAAGGGTGCTCTCGAAAGATGCTACACAAATTATCTTGCTGCTTTGGCGGTGGCGTTGCACATCCAACCAACAGGCTAGAGACAACACCAACAGTCACTACAGGTAACCATTTACTACTCACTCGAGTAGGCTGACCTAATAAGGCTTGCTTCCTTTCCACCAAAGTCTCGCTATGCTTTTAAATACGAAAAATAATCCGCTAAGAAGCTATCAAAATCTTGAGTGCTTGCTTCTTCACTTTGTTGCTGAGCAATCACAGAACGTTGAACTTCTGCTTCCATCAACTCAGCTGAATATACTTTGTATTGGTGCGCTTTGTGTTGCTGAGCGTACGTTTTACCTAACGCGCAACCCACTTTACCTAAGCCGCCCAATTTTTTAGTCTCTTCTAGCAACTGGCCAGAAATAGTTAGCTCAGGGTTATCAATCCAAGCCTCAAGCGTATCGCATGTTTCTTGGTATGCACGACCACCTTGTTCAGCGTCCATCATCTCGGCAATAGAGCGCAGATCTTTGAAGACACGCTTCGCCCAATCTTGCAGAGACAATCGCTCACCATGACAACCGATTTGCAGCTCTAGACCAACCTGACGACCTTGTAGGATCACCTTGTTCCAGTTATCGCGCCAGCATTCAAGCTCGCAGTTATCCATCTCAGCAGAGTCCGTTAGCACACTCCACGTTAGGAATAAGTCTAGGAAGCGAACCTGCTGCTCATTGATACCAATTGAGCTGAATGGGTTTACATCTAAAGAACGAACCTCAATGTACTCAACACCACCGCGTGCCAATGCTTCAGATGGTTTCTCACCACTCTTCGCCACACGCTTAGGGCGGATTGGAGCGTAAAGCTCATTTTCAATTTGCAGTACGTTGCTATTCAACTGACGGTATTCACCATCAACCTTAGTGCCAATCTCGGCAAATTCTTCTGATGGTGTGCGAATCGCTTGATTCAAACCTTCAAGGTATTGGTCTAGGCTGTTGAAACCAATCTTCAACACACTTTGCGCACTGTTCGTGTAGCCAAGGTCGCTCAGGCGCAGTGCCGTTGCTTTTGGCAGATACAGTGTCTCGCCAATCTTTTCAAAAGGCAGGTTTGTCTCTCTTCCTTTGATGAAAGAAGAACATAGCGCAGGTGAAGCACCGAAGAAGTATGGGATTAACCAACCAAAGCGGTAGTAGTTACGAATCAAACCAAAGTAAGCATCTGACTTAGATTCACAACGCGCTTCTTCAGTTTGCTCTCCAAACAGGCTATCCCAAAAGCTTTCTGGGAAAGAGAAGTTGAAGTGAACACCAGAGATAATCTGCATCAGGCTACCGTAACGACGTTTTAGGCCTTCACGATATAGGGTCTTCATCTTACCGTTATTCGAGGTGCCGTATTGCGCTAGCTGAATGTAATCTTCACTGCCAACGTAACAAGGCATAGAAAGCGGCCATAGTTTTTCGCCGTCTAACTTGGTTTGCGTGAAGTGGTGGATATCAGACAACTGATTCAAAAGCGTCGGAACGTCGTTAGAAACAGGCGTGATAAATTCCAGTAGCGACTCAGAGAAATCGGTCGTTACCCATTCGTTCATCAACGCAGATCCCAAAGCCTCAGGGTGCGGCCCAGTAGCAAGGTGCCCATCTTCCGTGTAGCGTAATGTTTCCCTTTCAACACCACGACCAAATTGAGAGAAGGTCTTAGGGTTGGTTGCAACTTGCTTTAGTCGCGCAGCAAAATCAGTCAAAATTCAGTTCACTTATCTTATATTGTTCTGATTAGAACTATCATAAATTAGGTTGGAGGAGAAAAGTAGAGTCTCTTCCCTCCCCCTTTAATGTGTACTCTAACGAATGATTTCAAGCTCTTCTATTGGAATATCTAACTTTTCTAATTGCGGGCGAAGCGAAGTCGCGTCACCAACAACGATTATTTGATAATCATTCGGGTCAAACCATTTCTTAGATAGCTCGTTTAAGGTCTCTTTTGAAACCGTTTCAACTATCTGATTACGCTGTTGTAGGTAATCTTCATCAAGGCTCAATGCAACAATATTACTCAACAACCCCGCCTTTTGACTTGGCGTTTCGTATTTAAGTGCATCTTGTTGACCGACGGCAAGGCGCATAAATTTCACCTCTTCGTCAGTTAATCCACTTTGGCTAAACTCATTCAGCTCATTAATAAACTCTTGAATCGATGGAACCGTCGCATTCGCCCTTACCTGCGCGCTAAATACCACTGCGCCAGTTTCACGAGTACTTGCGAAGTAACCGCTTGCACCGTAAGTGTAGGCTTTGTCTTCACGTAGGTTCTGGTTGATACGGCTATTGAAGTTGCCCGCTAAGTTAAAGTTAGCTAACTGGCTCAAATACAATTCGCCCGTCGCATCAAACGGCAGGCCCTTACGAACCAAGCGAACAATGCTTTGCGGCGCACCCGGTTTATCAACTAAGTACAGGTGCTGACCAGAAAGCTCTTTAACGATCTGTGGACGCGTTAATGGTGCCGCATCGCCTTGCCACTCTTCAAAGAATTGTAGCTGTTTCCCTACCTCTTTCTTCGAGATGTCTCCCACCACAACAATATTGGCACCTTCTGGTGTGTAATGTTGCGCATAGAATTTTTTCACATCGTCTAAGGTCAATTTCGATAGAGATTCCTTAGTACCATCACTTGCACGAGCAAAAACAGTGTCACCAAACAGCACTTCACGGGTTGCTTGAGAAGCCATCCAGCTTGGCTGCTGATGCTGATACACAACGCCTTCTAGCATCTGTTTCTTAACGCGCTCAAAATCTTGCTCATCGAACTTAGGATCGAATAGAACCTCTTGCACAATCGCTAAGGTTTGAGGCAAGTTTTTCTCTAGCGTCGAGACTGAAATATCTGTGGTGTAGCTGCCCGCACTAATGCTCACGCTGCTACCAAGTTTATCTAAGGTCGCTTGTAACTCTTCAACGGTTCGTTTAGTTGAGCCTTCTTCCATCATCGAAGCCGTTAGGTTCGCTAGGCCTTCTTGCCCTTTGCGAACATAGCGTTCGCCTGCAGGCAATTGAATTTGCAGCTGTACTGTCGGCGTTTCACTGGTCACGGTACCAATTAAGTCAGTGCCATTTGCAAAGTGCATGCGGTACAACTCAGGCATGGTCGCCTCAACACCAAAGTTCACTTCTGGCATCACACTGCGATCAAAGGTATCCGGTGCCTTTCTGAAATCCAGTTGATCTTCCGTCACCTTGCTGTATTCCGGCAACGTACGTGGTGGCGTGGTAAAGGTCGCTTCACGAACCGCCAAATCGAGCTTTTTCTTAGGAACCACACTCAAGGTAACCTTGTGCTTACCTTCGATGAAATCTTGGTATGCCTTGCTCACGCTCTCAGGCGTCACCGCTCGGATTTGATCGAGTTGTGATTCAATGCGATCAGGCTGACCATAGAAGGTTTGGTTCGACGCGAGTTGCGACACCTTACCTTTAACGCTTTGCAATGCAAAAACAGCATTCGCTTCGGCCATGCCAGTGATCTGGTCTAAACGCTCTTGCTCAACGCCCTCTTTCGAGAATTGCTCCAGGGTATCCATCAGCTCTTTATTGAGAACCGTCAAATCGCCTTTTTCACCTGAGTTGCCCATTGCATACACGTACATGGTACACGCCAACTCAGCACAATCATGGAAAGAGCCAGCGCTGACGGCCTTCTGCGTTTTTACGAGGTTTTGATATAGGTAACTGTTGGTACCTGAACCTAACACGTTAGACAATGCATTCAGTGAAGCTTGCGTCTCTTCACCGCGATACGTTGTTGGCCACCCCACCAGCACCATCGGCTGACGAATATTGTCTTCTAAGGTGATGTATTTATCTTCTGTTAGAACAGCAGGTTGCTTCTCTGCCGCCTTCACTTCAGGGCCTTGAGGAATTGAACCAAAGTACTTGTTAACCCATTCTAGCGTGTCATCAACGTCGATATCACCACCAATCGTTAACACGGCATTGTTTGGGCCGTACCAACGCAGGAAGAACGCTTTAAGATCATTCACGTCAACACGGTCAAGATCTTCAACATAGCCGATTGGTTGCCAAGAGTAAGGGTGACCTTCAGGGTAAAGCGCTTCGCCCATGCGTTCCCACATCAAGCCGTAAGGACGATTTTCGTAGCTCTGCGCTCGCTCGTTCTTGACCGTGCCTCTTTGAACCTCAAATTTCTTCTGAGAAACAGCATCCAACAAGAAGCCCATTCGGTCTGATTCTAACCACAACATTTTCTCAAGTTGGTTAGAAGGAACAGTTTCAAAATAGTTGGTGCGGTCACGGTTGGTCGTGCCGTTTAACGAGCCACCCGCTTCGGTAATGATCTTAAAGTGCTGTTGGTCACCAACGTTCTCTGAACCCTGGAACATCATGTGCTCAAAGAAGTGAGCAAATCCCGACTTGCCTATCTCTTCACGTGCTGAACCGACGTGATAAGTTACATCAACATGCACCAACGGATCGGAATCATCAGGGGAAAGAATAACTGTCAGACCGTTTTCAAGCTGATACTTGGTGTAAGGAATCACTACTTTATCTTTAGAGGGCTTAACCTCTTCTAACAGAGTGACACCTTCAGGTAACGAGGAAAAGAAGGGCGTTGAGCTAGGTACATTGTAAGAACAGCCAGCAATGGCGATAAGAGAAAATGTACCAAGTAAAACCTTTTTCATAGGTTCTCCTTAGAAAAAACCGAAGTAGATAGCAGCAAGTAAGCTATAGCGAGCGGCTTTGCCAATCGCTATCAAAATAACGCTAGGGATGAATTTCATTCTTAGCCAACCCGCAGCGAGACACAAAGGGTCACCAATGATCGGTAACCAACTAAATAACAGTGTCCAGTAGCCATAGCGACTCAGCCAAGCCATAGCCTTATGACCATGCTTTTCAGATTGAGTTCGATTAGGCAACCACAAACCAATCCAATAGTTAGTCAGGCCGCCTAAGGTATTGCCTAATGTCGCCACTAGAATGATCGATGAGGTTGAAAACTGATCTAAGCTCAATGCAGCCACAAGGCTAGCTTCTGAACCACCGGGGAGTAACGTGGCACTCAAGAAGCCACTAATGAAGAGTACCCACAGCGCCGAGTCCGAGAACCACAGCGCGATATTTTCAAAAAGGGAGTTAAAAAATTCTAACACTGCCTATCAACTTTCTTGCATTTTAAGTAGCACCTTGCCTCTGGTGTGTCCGGTTTCAACCTGCAGGTGCGCCGACTGCGCCTCGTCTAATTGGTAGATACCTTGAATTTCTGTTTTGAGTAATCCGACACTGACCATGTAAAGCATAGTGTCCATTTGCTCAGGGCTTGGTTCAACCAGCATGCCTGATGCAGTAAAACCTAATAGTGTGGCTTTTTCGCAGATAAGTTCTGCAGATAGAGTCGGCACAGTCACGACTCGCGCGTCATCTTTTAGGCACTTCAATGCATCAAGCGCGGTATCGCCGCCGACCAAGTCAATCAACACATCGACATCAGATACTCTTTCTGATGCTGGTGCAAACTTATAGTTAATCGCGTGAGCACCTAGCGTCGCAAGGTAATCAAGGTTGGCTTCGCTGCAGGTTGTGTAAACCTCTGCTTTTGCTGCCACTGCAATTTGAACCGCAAGGTGACCAACGCCGCCCGCGCCCGCCAAGATAAGCACGCGGTCGCCTTCTTTCACTTCGGCTTTGTTGAGCGCTTGTGCCGCTGTTTGACTCGCGAGTGGTAATGCAGCTGCCGCTTCTAGAGTGACAGAATCAGGAACCATACTTAATGCAGCTTCTGGAACACACACATATTGGCTGTAACCGCCACCTTGCAGTGGAAAACCAATAAAGCCAGCTACGTTATCACCAACAGTAAAGCGTTCAGCCTGTTCGCCTAGCGAGACAATTTGCCCTGAAATATCGTAGCCAGGTACCCAAGGTAGGTTATCTTTGTTTTGTGCTGCCGCCCAACCAAGGCCCGCTCGGGTTTTGACATCAATCGGATTAATGCCTGAAAAGGAAACTTTAACCACCACTTCTCCAGCCTTAGGCTCAGGGATCGCACTGGTTTGAATACTTAGGTTTTCGACGCCGCCGAATTGAGTAATCGCAATCTGTTTATTTTCCATTTCCACATTTCCTTGATTGATAAAAGCCCTAGTGAGCAAGCACCCTAATTAATAAAAAGAAAGGGATGCGAAAGCATCCCTTTGACTATAAACCATTTAATAAGGCTAAGTTAACCGCTCATTCGTAAATTGACGACCAATTAACGTAACGATACATGACCCAGCAAATCCACTAGCCCACGAGAGCTAATAGAATACCCGCCGCAACCGCACTACCAAGTACACCGGCTACGTTCGGGCCCATTGCATGCATCAACAAGAAGTTCTGAGGGTTTGCCTCAAGACCAACCTTGTTCACAACACGTGCCGCCATTGGAACCGCTGATACGCCAGCTGCGCCAATCAGTGGGTTGATGTCCTCTTTCGAGAATCGGTTCAACACCTTAGCCATCAATACACCACCCGCCGTACCGATACTGAACGCGACCGCACCTAAACCTAGAATACCCAATGTTTCTAAGTTCAAGAACTTATCCGCTTGAAGCTTAGAACCAACCCCTAGACCTAAGAAAATAGTTACAACGTTAATCAGTTCGTTTTGAGCTGTTTTTGAAAGGCGATCAACCACACCCGCTTCACGCATTAAGTTACCCAAACAGAACATACCAACTAGAGGTGTTGCTGAAGGTAGGAACAAAATCGTCATCAGTAGTACAGCAAGCGGGAAAAGAATCTTCTCGGCTTTGCTAACGTGACGAAGTTGAGCCATCTTAATTTTGCGCTCTTCAGGAGACGTTAACGCTTTCATGATTGGTGGCTGAATGATCGGAACCAAAGCCATGTAGCTATAAGCCGCTACTGCAATGGCACCTAAAAGATCCGGAGATAACTTACTCGCCAAGAAGATCGCAGTTGGGCCATCGGCACCACCAATGATCGCAATTGACGAAGCATCGGCCATCGAGAACTCCATTCCTGGAACGTAGTTCAGCAAGATCGCGCCAAATAGCGTCGCGAAGATACCAAACTGAGCCGCAGCCCCTAGCCACAACGTTTTAGGGTTCGCAATCAACGCACCGAAGTCCGTCATCGCACCAACACCCATAAAGATCAGCAGTGGGAAAATACCTGTCTCAATACCAATGTAGTAGACGTAGTAGAGCAAACCACCTGGATCAGTAAACCCAGCATTTGGAATGTTTGCTAATACAGCACCAAAACCAATAGGCAGTAGAAGTAACGGTTCAAATCCTTTACGAATTGCCAAAAACAACAGTAAGCAACCAACCAGCATCATACAGATCTGGCCGAACTCAAAGTTCGCAATCCCTGTTTCAGACCATAAGGTCATCAATCCTTCCATGGTACTCCCTTACGCTAAGCTTAGTAGTGGAGCGCCTACAGTAACTGCATCGCCTTCTTTAACATTCAATTCTTGAACGATACCACCACGAGCAGCACGAACTTCCGTTTCCATCTTCATCGCTTCTAGGATTAGTAGAACGTCGCCTTCAGAAACCTCAGTACCCGCCTGAACGTTTACTTTAAAGATGTTACCCGCCAATGGAGCTGGAACCGCTTCAGCGTCAGACGCTGCTACTGGTGCAGCCTGAGCAGGTTTTGCAGATGGCGCCACCGATGTCAGTTCACCTTGTGGGCCAACTTCAACATCGTAAACTTGACCATCAACCTTCACGCTGTAGCTTTCAATACCACCAGAAGCTTGTACAGGAGCTGCAGCAACTGGAGCCGCAACTTCTAGCGTTGGTGCAGGTTCAAATGCTTCAGGATTACGACGGTTCTTAAGGAACTTAAGACCCACTTGTGGGAAGAGCGCGTAAGTCAGTACATCATCAACCGTATCTTCAGCTAGAGAGATACCCTCTGATTTCGCTTTCTCTAACAGATCCGTCGTTAACGTATCCATTTCAGACTTAAGTAAATCAGCAGGACGACAAGTAATCGGCTCTGCACCGTCTAGAACTTTCGCTTGCAGTTCAGCATCCACTTCAGCAGGAGCTTGACCGTATTCACCTTTCAGTAGACCAGCAGTCTCTTTCGTGATGCTCTTATAGCGTTCGCCCGTTAAGACGTTAATAACCGCTTGAGTACCGACAATCTGAGAAGTTGGTGTTACTAAAGGAATGTAACCAAGCTCTTTACGTACGCGTGGGATCTCTTCTAGAACTTCATCCATGCGATCGGCGGCGCCTTGCTCTTTAAGCTGGCCTTCCATGTTAGTTAACATTCCGCCAGGAACTTGAGCGATTAAGATGCGAGAATCGACACCTTTTAGCTGACCTTCCCATTTCGCGTACTTTTTACGTACATCACGGAAGTAAGCCGCGATGGGTTCGATTTGGTCTAGTTTAAGATTCGTGTCGCGCTCTGTACCTTCTAACATCGCAACAACCGTTTCGGTTGGCGTATGACCGTAAGTACAGCTCATTGAAGAAATAGCGGTATCTAGAATGTCGATACCCGCTTCAACGGCTTTAACCGCTGTTGCAGTCGATAGACCAGTTGTCGCGTGGCTATGCAGTGCTAGAGGAACGTCACACGATGCTTTGATACGTGTAATCAGCTCTTCTGCTTCATACGGCTTTAATAAACCTGACATATCTTTGATACATAGTGAGTGACAACCTAGGTCCTCTAGGCGCTTAGCCAAATCAACCCAAGTATCTGAATTGTGGACCGGACTGGTTGTGTAAGACAACGTACCTTGAGCGTGGCCACCAACGTCGATCGTTGCTTTCACTGCTTTTTCAAAGTTACGCACGTCATTCATCGCATCAAAGATACGGAATACGTCCATGCCGTTTTTATGGGCACGTTCAACAAATTTTTCTACTACATCATCCGCGTAGTGACGGTAGCCCAATAGGTTTTGACCACGCAGTAGCATCTGCATTGGTGTGTTTGGCATCGCTTTTTTCAGCTCACGCAAACGCTCCCATGGATCCTCGCCAAGAAAACGGATACACGAATCAAACGTCGCGCCGCCCCAAGTCTCAAGTGACCAGTAACCGACTTTATCCAGTTCTGCCGCAATTGGCAGCATATCTTCGATACGCATACGAGTAGCAAATAGTGACTGGTGCGCGTCACGAAGTACCACATCTGTGATAGCTAGTGGTTTAGACATGCTCATAAACTCCTTTTTAATCCTTTAAATACTACTTAGCAGTAGACGCACGGTATTGATGAACCGCGGCCGAAATTGCAGCCACTACCTGTGGACTAACAGCTGAAGGGTTTGATTGTGATTTTTGAATTTTTTTAGGTGCTGCGATCGGCTCTGGTACTTCTTCTGGTACCAGTTTTGACATCAACCGAACGAGGTAAACTAGAATAGTTAGGAAAATAAAGACAACGGACATCCCCGTTATCATTAGAGTCGCCGCATCTCCTAGCAGGCTTCCAATATTAGTCATGTTGCTTCCTTTCTTCGTCATCCTGACATACGTACAGGATTTCAGCGAATAGTGATCCCGACCCATGGATTATCTCGATTGGTAAAAGTTTGTCAATTTTGTTTAAGGTTCTGTTACGGATAACGCACACATAAGGTTAATTATTCGCCTATCAGATCACATAAATCTGTCAAATACGTCATTTTTAGATATTTAAACTGTGACTTAAACGGGGCTTTTCTGGGAATTGATATGAGAAAGGTGGAATAACAAAGAAGCAATCAAGAACTACTTTAAATACAACAAGTTAAACAACGAACAAATTTAACATTGTCGCAACAAATTTGCAGCAGACATAAAAAAAGCCTCGTATAAACGAGGCTTTTTCTAATAATGTGGCGCGCTCTGGAGGATTCGAACCTCCGACCGCCTGGTTCGTAGCCAGGTACTCTATCCAGCTGAGCTAAGAGCGCACGGTTTTAATATCAATTCATTGTTACTAACAACAGATCAATATAAGGATTTCATTCTTATAAGAAAAAAGCCCTAAATAGTGGCGCGTCCTGGAGGATTCGAACCTCCGACCGCCTGGTTCGTAGCCAGGTACTCTATCCAGCTGAGCTAAGGACGCGCAGTTTTCGATATCGGTATTCCCAATATCAGGGGTTCATAAAAGAAACCCTAAATAGTGGCGCGCTCTGGAGGATTCGAACCTCCGACCGCCTGGTTCGTAGCCAGGTACTCTATCCAGCTGAGCTAAGAGCGCACGGTTTTAGTATCAATTCGTTGTAAACAACAACTCAATACAAGGATTTCTGTTCTTATAAGAAAGAAGCCCTAAATAGTGGCGCGTCCTGGAGGATTCGAACCTCCGACCGCCTGGTTCGTAGCCAGGTACTCTATCCAGCTGAGCTAAGGACGCACGGTTTTTGATATTAATTTTCGACGAACGATTTATCAATATCAGGATTCACATTCTTATAAGAACTAAACCCTAAATAGTGGCGCGCTCTGGAGGATTCGAACCTCCGACCGCCTGGTTCGTAGCCAGGTACTCTATCCAGCTGAGCTAAGAGCGCACGGTTTTAGTATCAACTTAGTCAATACAAGGACTTTCATTCTTAAAAGAAATAAACCCTTAAATAGTGGCGCGTCCTGGAGGATTCGAACCTCCGACCGCCTGGTTCGTAGCCAGGTACTCTATCCAGCTGAGCTAAGGACGCACGGTGTTCATTCATTAAGAATGAAGTTGTGAAATATATCACATTCTTCTTGCTACGAAGAAAAAAAAGGCCATCGGCCTGTAATGAATGGCGGTGAGGGAGGGATTCGAACCCTCGATGCAGCTACAAACCACATACTCCCTTAGCAGGGGAGCGCCTTCGGCCACTCGGCCACCTCACCTAATTCATTATTCTCAAATCACTTACAAGTAAGAGAAGAGAGAATGGCGCGTCCTGGAGGATTCGAACCTCCGACCGCCTGGTTCGTAGCCAGGTACTCTATCCAGCTGAGCTAAGGACGCACATTTACATTGTCTAAATTGCTAATTTTAGACTCGCAAGAAATGGCGGTGAGGGAGGGATTCGAACCCTCGATGCAGCTACAAACCACATACTCCCTTAGCAGGGGAGCGCCTTCGGCCTCTCGGCCACCTCACCGTCTTGCGGAGGCACATATTACGTTTTACCGAAAATATGTCAAACACTTTATTGAAAAAAATTGGACAAAAACACTCAACCGTTTGCTATTTAATCAAAGCGCTTGCAAATTGAACTTATAAGATTCAAATCGCGCTTTTTCCCTTAAAAATTAAGGTGAAAGATTGGCAATAATAAACAGCCGAAAACAATTATCTAATTTCTCCAGCAGCAAGTGCTACCGCTGATGGCACAATACTACGGGATGCGTATTTTCGCCATAGGGGAAGCGAATAAATCTTGAGTTTTGCCAAACAAAATACAGAGCAACAGTTCTGTTCAACCTTGTCTGTATCTCGCAGCATCACAAAGCATTCACTTCACCACTTTGAGACCGATCCGTTATCCAACCCATCTATGTCCCAATCAGTGCTTCGGTTCCCCAAGATCAAAAAAGGCTAGCAACAATGCTAGCCTCTTCTCTACGCAAAAGTATTAGTAGTTGCCAGATGCAACGTTACCATTACCTTTTTCAGCTTGAATGCGCATGTAGATCTCTTCACGGTGAACAGATACTTCTTTAGGTGCGTTAACACCGATACGTACTTGGTTACCTTTAACGCCTAGTACAGTAACTGTTACTTCATCACCAATCATCAGTGTTTCGCCAACGCGGCGAGTCAAAATTAGCATTCTTTGCTCCTTGAGTAATCTCTAAATTTATCTAGCTACGAGAGCATTATCCAACAAAAGTTATATTTTCGTAAACTATCGATTGAGTTTATTTAACCAAAATGCACTTCTTTTTTAGGATAACCCTGTGTTTCACGCGCTACGATGTATGCATTGTGTAATATGTTAGCAGCCATATCGACTTGCGTTGGTGATATCACCAAAGTTAAAGACTGCTGCTGCAATAAGTGATGCTGTACATCAATTTCGCCTTCAGACAACAATCCATGTGAACTGACCACAATTTCTTGTGTTCGGCTTCCTACCACAGTTAACAAACTAACCTGTTCACTATTACGGATTTTCTCAGCAAAAACTAGTTTTAATTTGGCACTTATGTCTTGTTTAATAATGAGTGCTGCCCGTTCTGTTTCCTCGATCACACTACAGACTTCGATCCCCAACAGTTGGCAATGTGAAATGAAAGACGGTAAATCTTCATTCAAACACTCGATACGCACCATATCTCTTTGGATGGCGATGCCAGCAATATCATTCAAACACTGATTACCCGCGATCAATGTGCCCTCGCCTTGTTCAAAGCTTGAAAGCACTCGCAATGACACGTTGTGCTGCCATGCATACTGAACACAAGGAAGGTGCAATACCTTAGCGCCTCGGCGAGCCATCTCTTCCATAGAAGGAAAGTCTAAAGTATCTAATTTCTGAGATTGTTTTACGACTCTAGGGTCACAAGAGTAAACACCATCTACATCAGTATAGATCTGGCATTCTTTCGCCTGCAAGGCACCTGCAAGCGCGACCGCTGTAGTATCTGAACCACCGCGGCCTAATGTCGTGATATCACCTTTCGCATTGAATCCTTGAAAGCCTGCAACAATAACAATCTGGTTGTCATCTAGCAGAGCTTGAATCGGAGCAGTATCAATACGCTCAATCGCTGCATTATTATGATTAGAATCCGTGTGTATCTTGGCTTGATAGCCAGTCATCGATGTCGCTTCATAACCTAACTTGTGTAACGTCATTGCTAACAAGGCCATGGAAACTTGCTCGCCAGCCGTTAACAACACATCCAGTTCTCTAGCGTTTGGTACGCTATCAACTTGCGTGGCTAAATTAACTAACCGATTTGTTTCACCAGACATAGCAGAAACGACAACCACGATCTGGTTCCCTTCATTTTTCGCTTCAATGATTTTTTCTGCTACATGATGGATTCGTTCAATTGAACCCACCGACGTTCCACCAAATTTCTGCACGATAAGAGGCATTTTCACCCGTCCTCACCTTCCCAAGACCAATGTCTATATATGACAAAAAAACACATACTCCGCGTCAGGGCGAAGCAATAAAAAATTAACCAAGGAGTCTAACGCCACCATTAGACTTCTTGGTTAATCTCAATCAAACCTTGTTTAAACACACTTCCAATAGGCAAAATAAAAGATGCCCAATCAACTGATTGGGCATCTTTGTATCAATTACTTAAGCTTAAAGACGCTCTTCTAGCCAAGTACGCACAGATTTAAGCGCTTCTGGCAGTGCTGCAACGTCTGTACCGCCCGCTTGAGCCATATCTGGACGACCGCCGCCTTTACCGCCAACTTGCTCAGCAACCATCTTGACGAGATCACCCGCTTTTACTTTGCCGATTAGGTCTTTGGTTACACCAGCAATCAAGCCAACTTTACCGTCTGCTACGTTCGCGATCAGGATGATGCCGCTACCTACTTGGTTTTTAGCGTTATCAACCATAGTACGTAGGTTCTTGTTGTCTGCGCCTTCAATTGCAGCAACCAAAACTTTAGTACCAGAGATGTCTTCTACTTTGCCCATGATGTTTGCGCTTTCTGCAGCAGCCATCTTTTCTTTAAGCAGTTGGATTTCTTTCTCTAGCGATTTCGCTTTCTTAGCTGACTCAGCCAGTTTCTCTTCGTAAGCGTTAGCTTGAGCTTCTACTGCATCTAGTGCAGCTTCACCTGTTACCGCTTCAATACGACGAATACCCGCAGCAATACCACCTTCAGAAGTGATCTTGAATAGGCCGATATCACCTGTGTTTGAAGCGTGGATACCACCACAAAGTTCAGTAGAGAAATCGCCCATAGATAGAACGCGAACTTCATCATCGTACTTCTCGCCAAACAGTGCCATTGCACCTTTTTCTTTCGCTGACTCGATGTCCATGATGTTCGTTTCAATCACATGGTTCTTACGAACTTGTGCGTTAACTAGACGCTCTACTTCTTTAATCTGTGCTGGTGTTACCGCTTCAAGGTTAGAGAAGTCAAAACGTAGGTTATCTGGCTTAACTAAAGAACCTTTCTGAGCAACGTGCTCACCTAGCACTTCGCGCAATGCAGAGTGAAGTAAGTGAGTGGCAGAGTGGTTTAGTGAGATAGCAGCTCGACGCTCAGCGTCAACCGTTGCTTCTACTTTATCGCCCTTAGCAAATACACCTTCAACTAGCTCACCGTGGTGCGCAAATGCGTTACCTAGCTTCTGAGTGTCTTGTACTTTGAAAAGACCCGACGCTGTTTTTAGTGTACCAGCATCACCACATTGACCGCCTGACTCAGCGTAGAATGGTGTCTCTTCAAGGATGATGATTGCTTTGTCGCCAGCCGATAGTGAAGATACTTCTTCGCCGTCAACGAATAGCGCAGAGATTTCACCAGCACCTTCAGTTGCTGTGTAACCACAGAACTCAGTGTTGGTGTCTACTTTGATTGTCGCGTTGTAATCCGTGCCGAATTGGCCTGCTTCACGTGCACGCTTACGCTGTGCTTCCATCGCCTTCTCAAAGCCTTCGTCATCGATAGTAAAATCGCGTTCGCGAGCTACATCGTTAGTAAGGTCAGCTGGGAAGCCGTATGTATCGTAAAGTTTGAAAACTGTTTCGCCGTCAAGCTCTTTGCCTTCAAGTGCATCTAGTGCGTCATTAAGAATAACCATGCCGCGCTCTAGCGTACGACCAAAGTTCTCTTCCTCAATGCGAAGTACTTTTTCAACCAGCTCTTGCTGTTTCTTAAGTTCATCTGCCGCAGAGCCCATCACTTCAGCCAGTACGCCCACAAGTTTGTGGAAGAACACGCCTTGTGCGCCAAGCTTGTTACCGTGACGAACTGCACGACGGATGATACGACGTAGAACGTAGCCACGACCTTCGTTTGAAGGCATAACACCGTCAGCAATTAGGAATGAACAAGAACGGATGTGGTCAGCAATAACGCGTAGCGATTGGTTAGATAGATCGTCATGACCAACAACTTCCGCAGTCGCTTTGATTAGCTTTTGGAATACATCAATTTCGTAGTTAGAGTGAACGCCCTGCATGATTGCAGAAATACGCTCAATACCCATACCTGTATCTACAGCAGGCTTAGGTAGCGGTTCCATTGTGCCGTCAGCGTGACGGTTGAACTGCATGAATACGTTGTTCCAGATCTCGATGAAACGGTCACCATCTTCTTCAGGTGTACCAGGACGGCCGCCCCAGATGTGCTCACCGTGATCGTAGAAGATTTCAGTACATGGACCACAAGGACCTGTGTCACCCATCGTCCAGAAGTTATCAGACTCGAACTGTTTACCGCCTTCTTTGTCGCCAATGCGAACGATACGGTCAGCAGGAACACCTACTTTCTTGTTCCAGATATCGAATGCTTCATCATCTGTCTCGTATACCGTTACCAGTAGACGATCTTTTGGCAGTTGAAGAGTTTCAGTCAGGAATTCCCAAGCAAATCCAATCGCTTCTTCTTTGAAGTAGTCGCCAAAGCTGAAGTTGCCTAGCATTTCGAAGAACGTGTGGTGACGAGCCGTGAAACCAACGTTTTCAAGGTCATTGTGTTTACCACCCGCACGTACACAACGCTGAGCCGTAGTTGCTCGAGTGTAGGCACGCTTTTCGGCGCCTAAGAAGCAATCTTTGAATTGGTTCATACCTGCGTTAGTGAATAGCAGGGTTGGATCGTTATGTGGAACTAACGATGAACTGTCTACGATTTGGTGTTCTTTGCTCTCAAAGAACTTAAGGAACGCGTTGCGAACCTCATCAGTGCTCATGTACATGCAGCTCTTCCTGAAAATAGTCGAGTTAGAATTTTGCCGTATTGTAGATCATGGTTAAGGCTTCGACTAGTTTTCTTGTAGAAAAGACACCCTTGGGCAGGATTTTAGTGGGAATTCGATAAAATGAAGAATATTCCACTATATCTTGCCGTGGAAAAGCAGAACTAAATTGACAACCTAGTACCGAAGAAACTCAGTCAACGAGAGAGATTTGACCAAAGACATGCTCGACGGAGCAGATCCAATAAAAAAGCCCCGCATAAAATATGCGAGGCTTTAAATTCTTTCAAAGCGGATGCTTCTTTCAAACATCCACTCTATAAAACGTGAGCTTATAGCTCTTCGTTTTCTTCTTCTTTCTCTACGTCTTTCTCTTCAAGAACAGCAGGAGTCAGTAGTAACTCACGAAGTTTGGTATCGATCTCTAGAGCAACTTCTGGGTTTTCACGTAGGTATTTACCAGCGTTAGCTTTACCTTGGCCGATCTTATCGCCTTTGTAGCTGTACCAAGCGCCTGCTTTTTCTACTAGCTTATTCTTAACACCTAAGTCGATAAGCTCACCTTCGCGGTTGAAGCCTTTACCGTAAAGGATTTGAGTCTCAGCTTGTTTGAATGGTGCAGCAATCTTGTTCTTAACGACCTTGATACGAGTTTCGTTACCAACAACTTCATCACCATCTTTAATCGCACCAGTACGGCGAATATCAAGACGAACAGATGCGTAGAACTTAAGTGCGTTACCACCTGTTGTTGTTTCTGGGTTACCGAACATCACACCAATTTTCATACGAATTTGGTTAATGAAGATAGCCATACAGTTAGACTGCTTAAGGTTACCCGTCAGCTTACGCATTGCTTGAGAAAGCATACGAGCCTGAAGACCCATGTGGCTGTCGCCCATTTCGCCTTCGATTTCTGCTTTTGGTGTTAGGGCTGCTACTGAGTCAATAACAAGAACGTCGATTGCACCTGAACGAGCCAGTGCATCACAGATTTCCAGCGCTTGCTCACCAGTATCTGGTTGAGAAACAAGAAGTGCATCGATATCAACACCAAGCTTTTGAGCGTAGATAGGGTCTAGTGCGTGCTCCGCATCAACGAATGCACACGTCTTTCCCACTTTCTGTGCAGCAGCAATAAGCTCAAGCGTTAGCGTTGTTTTACCTGATGATTCTGGACCGTAAACTTCTACGATACGTCCCATCGGTAGGCCACCAGCACCTAGTGCGATATCTAGAGATAGAGAACCTGTAGAAATAGTTTCTACGTCCATTGTGCGGTTATCACCAAGACGCATGATAGAACCTTTACCAAATTGCTTTTCAATCTGACCAAGGGCTGCGGCTAACGCTTTTTGTTTATTCTCGTCCATTTCTATCTCCACATAATCGGTTGTCTCAACAAGCGATCTAGAATCTATTTCTAACCCACATAGGGGTGACTAATTGGCTTTTATTATACTGTTGATTCATACAGTGTCTATACCTGTATGAAAATAATTTGTACAAATGTTACTTACCTTCCATTGATAGGTAATCATAAATAACTTGCAGGGCATGGTGCGTGGCTTGTTGGCGTACTTGTGATCTGTCGCCTGTAAATACATGCGTTTCTACTTTATCCCAGCCATTTAGCGCTTTCCACGCGAAGCATACTGTACCAACAGGCTTATCTTCGGTCGCGCCACCTGGGCCAGCGATGCCACTGATTGATACAGAGATCGTCCCGTTTGAATGTTGCAATGCCCCGCTCGCCATTTCTATTACGACAGGCTCACTCACGGCGCCGAACTCCATTAAGGTTTTAAGCTGTACACCGATCATCTCTTGTTTAGCTTCATTGCTGTACGTAACAAAAGCGCGATCAAACCATCCAGAGCTGCCCGCAATATCGGTGACTGCACTCGCGACACCTCCGCCAGTGCAAGATTCAGCCGTCACTAACACGTGTTTGTGTTTAGCGAGTAAATGTCCAAGCTGCTCACTAAGGTCTTGAGTCATCTGCATCATCTGCTTCCCTTTATTTACTGTCATATCATTTGGATTCGCATCTTTTCGCATCAGCCGCTTTTCGCACGAAACGCTTTCACGTATCCTAAGCCGCAATAGAAATAAACGAAAGAAGTTAACTGTGAAAGCCGATCAAAAACATACTCCCATGATGCAGCAGTATCTAAAACTGAAAGCAGAAAACCCAGAAATTCTGCTGTTCTACCGCATGGGCGATTTCTACGAGCTTTTCTACGATGACGCTAAAAAAGCCTCTCAACTCCTCGATATTTCACTGACTAAGCGTGGCTCATCAAATGGTGAACCGATTCCGATGGCAGGTGTTCCATACCATGCGGTTGAAGGATACCTTGCAAAGTTAGTGCAACTTGGTGAGTCCGTAGCAATTTGTGAACAGATTGGTAATCCAGCACTTTCAAAAGGCCCTGTTGAGCGCGCAGTAGTGCGTATCGTGACACCGGGTACCGTAACCGACGAAGCCTTGCTTTCTGAACGCGTTGATAACCTAATTGCAGCCATTTATCACCACAACGGTAAATTCGGTTATGCGACACTTGATATTACCTCTGGCCGATTCCAACTTTGCGAGCCAGAAACAGAAGAAGCGATGGCCGCTGAGCTACAAAGAACCTCTCCGCGTGAGCTGCTGTTCCCTGAAGATTTCGAACCCGTCGATTTAATGGCAAGCCGTAACGGCAATCGCCGTCGTCCAGTTTGGGAATTCGAACTAGATACCGCCAAGCAGCAGCTGAACCAACAATTTGGAACTCGCGACCTTGTCGGTTTTGGCGTAGAAAGCGCGAAACTGGGTCTATGTGCGGCTGGTTGTTTGATCCAATACGTGAAAGATACCCAACGTACTGCCCTCCCTCATATCCGTTCACTCACGATGGATAAACAAGATCACTCGGTGATCCTTGATGCTGCAACTCGTCGTAATTTGGAGATCACGCAAAATCTTGGGGGTGGTACTGATAACACCCTTGCCGAAGTACTTGATCACACTGCGACAGCAATGGGTAGCCGTATGCTTAAGCGTTGGTTACATCAACCAATGCGCAATATATCTGCACTCGATCAGCGCTTAGATGCAATTGGTGAAATGAAAGATTTAGCTCTATTCACAGAACTACAGCCAACCTTAAAACAGATTGGTGATATCGAACGTATTCTCGCTCGATTAGCACTTCGCTCTGCTCGCCCTCGCGATATGGCGCGTCTTCGCCAAGCAATGGAATATTTGCCAGAGCTTGCTGAAACACTGACGCAACTGAAGCACCCATACCTAACTCAACTTGCTCAATATGCTTCTCCTGTGGATGAGGTTTCTGAGCTGCTTGAACGTGCAATCAAAGAGAACCCACCGGTGGTTATCCGTGACGGTGGTGTGATTGCAGAAGGCTACAATGCCGAGTTAGACGAATGGCGCGACCTTGCAGCAGGCGCAACTGAATTTCTTGATAAGCTTGAGCAAGAAGAGCGTGAACGTCATGGCATCGACACGCTAAAAGTTGGCTACAACAACGTACATGGTTTCTTCATTCAAGTAAGCCGTGGGCAAAGCCATCTTGTGCCGCCACACTATGTTCGTCGTCAAACGCTGAAAAATGCTGAGCGTTACATCATTCCTGAGCTAAAAGAGCACGAAGACAAAGTACTTAACTCTAAGTCGAAAGCACTCGCTATCGAGAAACAGCTGTGGGAAGAGTTGTTTGACTTACTACTGCCGTATCTAGAGCGCCTACAAAATATCGCCTCTTCAGTATCTCAGCTTGATGTTCTACAGAACTTGGCTGAGCGTGCAGATACCCTTGATTACTGTCGTCCAACCATGACAGAGTCTGCTGGCGTACAAATTCAGGCCGGTCGTCACCCTGTTGTTGAACAAGTGATGGACGAACCTTTCATTGCTAACCCTATCGACCTGAATGATCAACGTAAGATGCTGATCATCACGGGTCCCAACATGGGTGGTAAATCGACCTACATGCGCCAAACGGCACTCATCGCATTGATGGCTCATATCGGTTGTTATGTTCCTGCAGAAAGCGCAACCATCGGCTCTATCGACCGTATCTTTACGCGTATTGGCGCATCCGATGATTTGGCTTCTGGCCGTTCAACCTTCATGGTTGAGATGACAGAAACCGCAAATATCCTGCACAATGCAACACCAAACAGCCTTGTGCTAATGGATGAAATCGGTCGTGGTACCAGTACTTACGATGGCCTGTCTCTGGCTTGGGCAAGTGCAGAGTGGCTAGCCAATCAAATCAATGCGATGACACTGTTTGCAACGCACTACTTTGAGCTAACTGAACTACCTAACCAACTTCCAACTTTAGCAAACGTACACTTAGATGCGGTTGAGCATGGTGATAGCATTGCCTTTATGCACGCAGTTCAAGAAGGTGCTGCAAGTAAATCTTATGGTCTAGCGGTTGCAGGTTTAGCTGGCGTACCGAAAGCAGTGATCAAGAATGCTCGTGCGAAGCTGACTCAGTTAGAAGCGTTAAGTATGGAGTCGCCAACATCGAAGCCAAGCGGTGTCGATATCGCAAACCAACTGAGCCTGATCCCAGAACCGAGTGAAGTAGAGCAAGCACTAGCGAATGTTGATCCTGATGATCTAACACCTCGCCAAGCATTAGAAGAACTCTACCGCTTGAAGAAACTACTCTAGTTTAAGAAGTACTCTAGTTTAAATAGCTAAGCGCTGTGGTTCTTAGCTGAAGTAAAAGCCAAACCAGAAGCTAAAACTAAAAAACGCTGACATGAGGTCAGCGTTTTTTTATGTCGATATCGTGGAATATCGTTTAGTCGTTTTCAACGTTGAACAAGTTTTCCATGTTCAGACCTTGTTTGATCAGAATCTCACGTAGACGGCGAAGACCTTCAACTTGGATTTGGCGAACTCGCTCACGAGTTAGGCTGATTTCACGGCCAACTTCTTCTAGCGTTGACGGCTCATAGCCTAATAGTCCAAATCGACGTGCAAGCACTTCTTTCTGCTTCGGATTCAGTTCATCAAGCCAGAATATCAGTGAGTTCTTGATATCGCTATCTTGAGTTGAAACCTCAGGATCTGAATTATTGATGTCTGGAATAATATCCAACAGTGCTTTCTCACCGTCACCACCAATTGGCGTATCTACAGAGCTCACTCTTTCGTTTAGACGAAGCATCTTACTCACATCACCAACTGGCTTGTCTAGCTTAGAAGCAATTTCTTCCGCCGTTGGTTCATGATCAAGTTTTTGTGATAGCTCTCTTGCGGTACGCAGATAGATGTTCAGCTCTTTCACAACATGGATTGGCAAACGGATAGTGCGAGTCTGATTCATTAACGCACGTTCAATGGTTTGACGAATCCACCATGTCGCGTAAGTTGAGAAGCGGAAGCCACGCTCTGGATCAAACTTCTCTACGGCGCGAATTAAACCTAGGTTGCCTTCTTCGATTAGATCGAGAAGTGCAAGGCCGCGGTTGCTATAACGACGTGAAATTTTTACCACCAAACGCAGGTTACTTTCGATCATGCGTTTACGTGCTGCTTCATCACCGCGTAGAGCTCGACGTGCGTATAGCACTTCTTCTTCAGCGGTTAGTAGTGGTGAGAAACCGATTTCGCCTAAGTAGAGTTGAGTGGCATCTAAACTTTTAGACGTAACTTCAACTTCTTCTTTCGCTTCGGTTTTCTTAGTGACTGTTCGTTTTGCTTTTCCAAGAGCTTCCGGTTCCGTGGTTGCTTGGTCAAGATCGAACTCTTCTTTGGTTACTGCATTGCTTATACTCATAACGCCTCCCCCTGGCGAAATTAGCATGACATTACAACTTCATATGTCGCTAAATGACTATGTCACTCCATACAATACGTAATTTTTGCATATTGTATTTAAGGTAAATATCGTTTTGGATTAACGGATTTACCTTGGTAACGAATCTCAAAGTGCAGCCTAACACTGCTGGCTCCAGAGCTTCCCATTGTTGCAATCTTCTGCCCTGGTTTCACACTTTGCCCTTCAGATACTAATAGTCGGTCGTTGTGCGCGTATGCACTTAAGTAATTATCATTGTGCTTCACAATCACTAGATTGCCGTAGCCTCGTAGTGCATTACCCGAATAAACAACCGTTCCCCCTGCAGTAGATACTATCGGCTGACCTCGCTGTCCTGCTATGTCTATGCCTTTATTTCCTTGTTCGCCTACAGAGAAATTCTTGATTACTCTCCCTTTAGTTGGCCATAACCATTTGGATACTTTATCACTTGTTGGTTTGGTGGACGGTGTAACATTCTGTTTACCTTTAGAACCAACATACTCCTTTGATTTGGATTGTTCAACCTTCTTTGGTGGATCTTTTTTCACCACTTTGGTGGTAGTTTGAGCTGGAGCCGGTTTAGAGTTTTTGCTCTTTTGTGGTGTGGTTTTCGGTTTACTTGCCGCAGATGACGTTGTGGATGCGGCGACAGGCGCAGCAACTGCTGCTGCCGCTACCGTTGACTTACCATACGCAGGCGCATTATAGCTAGGACGCCACAACTTAAGCTTCTGCCCTGGGTGGATAGTGTAAGGAGCAGACAACTTGTTATAACCGATGAGGTCTTTAACGTCTTTATTGGTGACATAAGCAATGAAGTAAAGGGTGTCGCCTTTTTTAACTTCATAGTAACTGCCACGATAACTACCACGATCAATCGATGAGTAATTCTTGTTTAGGTTTGAAACGGGCGCAGGCGAATTCGCTGCACACCCAACAAGGGCACAGCTAAGCAGTAAAGTACTTCCTTTTAACAACTTCGAACGCATCGACTCTCTATCCACCTACACCATTAGTCTTTTATTAAGCTAGCTCACCAGGAACAAGAGGTACAAATCTCACCATCTCGATAACACTCGATAAAAACTCATCGCCGTGTCGAACGATCTTCAATAGTTGCTGTTCGTCATCACCGACTGGAATCAGTAAACGACCGCCATCTTTCAGCTGTTGCAGAAGCGCTTGAGGAATCGACTCTGCAGCGGCGGTGACAATAATCGCATCAAAAGGGGCTTTTGAAGACCAACCTTGCCAACCATCACCGTGCTTAGTTGAGATATTGTAGAAATCGAGTTGCTTCAACCTACGCTTGGCATCCCATTGTAGCGACTTTATTCTTTCAACCGAATACACATGATCAACAAGTTGAGCCAATACCGCAGTTTGGTAACCAGAACCCGTTCCGATCTCCAAGACACGGCTATCTTGTTGTAATTCAAGTAGCTCTGTCATTTTAGCAACAATGTATGGCTGTGAGATTGTCTGACCCTGACCGATAGGCAGCGCATTATTATCATAGGCTTGGTGATACATCGCCTGTGATAAAAAGCTCTCTCTCGGCAGTTGGTAAATCGCATCAAGAACCTTTTGATCCTGAATACCATTTTCAATCAGGAAAGTAATTAAACGCTCAGCTTGCGGATTACTCACTTACTTCTCCCCTAACCATGTTGCCATCGCACCCAACGACTCATGCGCCGTCAGATCAACCTGCAACGGTGTTACCGACACAAAGCCATGCTCAATCGCGTAAAAATCGGTACCTTCACCGGCATCTTGCTCTTTACCCGGAGGGCCAAGCCAATAGATATCGTGACCACGCGGGTCTTTTTGCTTGATCATATCTTCAGCGTGATGACGAGCACCTAAGCGCGTCACCTGAGTACCAGACAATTGTTCTAAGGCTAAATCAGGAACGTTTACGTTCAACAAGCGGTTGGTCGGGATTGGGTTTGCTAAATGTTGTTCGACAATACGACGAGCAATCGCTGCCGCTGTCTTAAAATGTTTTTTTCCCACCAGAGAAAACGCTACCGATTGAACGCCTAGAAAATGCCCTTCCATTGCTGCAGCCACCGTGCCGGAATAAAGCACGTCATCACCCAGGTTAGCACCGTGATTAATGCCCGTTAATACCAGATCAGGCATGTCATTCTTTAGCAGTTCGTTTAACGCAAAATGCACACAGTCGGTCGGTGTTCCTTGTACCGAATAGGTATTTTCAGTAATCTCTTGAACACGCAGAGGCTGTTCTAAAGTTAATGAATTTGACGCACCCGAGCGATTACGGTCAGGGGCAACAATGATAACGTCAGCAAGATCACGTAGCTCATTTGCCAGCTCATGAATACCTTGAGCGTGCACACCATCATCATTGCTGAGTAAAATCTTCATCTTGTATCCTTTCTTTTGTTCCCATGCTAAGCCAAGTCACTTAAATTCCAATATCAAGTGACTCAGCTCCAAGCAGAATCGTTATTGCTCGTAGGTTCTCTCTACGTGTACTTCTTCAACCAATTCGCGAACGATCGCTGTTGCGAAACAACCCGCATCAAGAGAGAACTTAAGCGTGACATTATCTTCGTTCACTTCCCAAGTTAAGTCTGTTGGTTTCAGTGACGCTTCACGGCGATCATGACGCATACGGTTACCACGAATCAGAGCCATTAGATCCGGTTCAGCATCAAGGTGTTTCTGTTCTAGAGCTTGAGACTCATCAATCGTTGGTAAGGCATTATCGCCAGCCAAAGCAACAGTTATCAAAGCAGAACCGTTCGCAATGTCTTGGTTTACAGCTTCAATGTTGTCTGCTGTTACTGCCAGTTGAGCACCGTCTTTCACCACGATATCGCCAACCAATGCTGATGCAAACGCATCTTGCTCAATACGGTCTGAAAGGATCAGGTTGTAAATCCACGAACGAGCAGCAGAAAGGTACAAGCTGCGCTTATTCTGGTTACGAGTACGAACGTTATCGCGGCCCCAACGACGAGCTTCAGATAGGTTGTTACCTTCATTGCCAAAACGCTGAGCACCAAAGTAGTTTGGCACGCCCACTTGAGCGACTTTTTCCAAACGCTTGACCACATCATCGCAATCCGTTACTTCAGACAAGGTCAACTCAAATTGGTTGCCAACTAAATCGCCTGGACGTAACTTTTTGTTGTGTCGCGCTGTCGCTAAGATTTCAATGCTTGGGTATTGTGCTAAGAACCCTGAAAAGTCAGGCTCACCTTTCGGTAGGTGAACGCTCAACCACTGTTCTGTCACAGCGTGGCGGTCTTTCAAACCCGCCCAGCTCACGTCTTTCGACTTAACACCGCAAGCTTTAGCCAGCTCGTTTGCTACGAAGCTCGTGTTTTCACCAGTTTTACGAATACGAACCATTAGGTGCTCGCCTTCACCAGCAAACTCAAAACCCAAGTCTTCATTAACGACAAAGTGTTCGGCTTTTGCTTTTAGTTTTGCTTTCGCAGTTGGTTTACCGTTTAGATAAGCCAATGAAGATAAAATATCTGACATGCTGTTCTTTTCGTGTTGGTGCTTACGCACTTTTAGTAATTAGGACCACCGCTTCACATGCGATGCCCTCTTTGCGACCTGTAAAACCTAAACGCTCAGTGGTCGTCGCTTTTACATTCACATTGCTAATGCTGGTTTCTAGGTCTTGAGCAATAGCTTGGCACATAGAGTCTATATGAGGCGCCATCTTTGGAGCTTGCGCCATGATAGTAATATCGGCATTACCAATCACGTAACCTTGTTCTTTTACTCGACGGTAAACATCTTTCAGTAGCTCACGGCTATCCGCACCTTTCCATTCGTCATCGGTATCAGGGAAATGACGACCAATATCACCCGCAGCAATCGCACCCAATAGAGCGTCACACAACGCATGAAGGGCAACATCACCGTCTGAGTGTGCAATAAGACCTTGCTCGTAAGGGATGCTTACACCACCAATAATTACCGGGCCTTCACCACCAAACTTATGTACATCAAAGCCATGGCCAATACGAATCATCATTATTCCTTATTCTGACTTAAATAGAACTCAGCAAGCGCTAAATCTTCAGGCTGAGTAATCTTAAAATTATCTGAACGCCCTGCCACTAAAGCGGGCGATAAACCTTTCCATTCAAAGGCTGAGGCTTCATCAGTAATTGAAGCGCCTTGTTGCAACGCCTCACTTAATGCCTTCCACAGAGGCTTTGCTCTGAACATTTGCGGCGTAAGTGCATGCCATAAATCGGCACGCTCAACGGTATGCTCGATCTGCCCTTGGGCACCGCGCTTCATCGTGTCACGAACTGGAGCCGCTAAAATAGCGCCCACATCATGGCTCATCGCGCCGGAAATTAGCTTGTCGATATCACTTAGCTGAACACACGGCCTTGCCGCATCGTGAACCATTACCCAATCACTAAGCTGCTGCTCAGCGATATAGTTTAGCGCAGAGAGTACAGAGTCCGCTCGCTCGCTTCCGCCTGACACTCTGATCACTTGCGGGTTCAGGTTGAGTGCTAGATCAGGGTAGTATGGGTCATCATCGCTGATCGCAACGACAATTTGAGCGACTTGTGGGTGAGACAGTAATTTCTCAATGGTGTGCTCTAAAATTGTTTTGTCGTGAATCTTGAGATATTGCTTAGGGCGGTCTGCCTTCATTCGGCTACCGACGCCCGCCGCAGGTACAACGGCAATCACGCTTTGAAGTTGAGTCGACATTAATGGGATTCCTCACCAATGATGCGATAAAACGTTTCACCTTCTTTGACCATTCCAAGTTCATGACGTGCGCGTTCTTCTATCGCGTCTAAGCCTTGGCGTAGATCGTCAATTTCAGCAAACATTTCTGCATTTCGAATATGCAGCTTTTCATTTACTTGCTGTTGAACTTGGATTTCGTTGTTCACACCGTAGTAATCAGAGATACCATTTTTACCGAGCCACAGTGTGTGTTGTAGCCAGCCAAACACTATGAGCAGTACTAAAGCAAAAATTCGCATAACACCTTTCGCCGGTTGAAAAAGAAGGAACTAGAATAAGGCACATATATACCATAATGAGCTTATTGGTGCGAGATATGTGGTGTCAGGGAATCAATAAGTCGGGGAGTCATTGTCAGGAAAACAATGAGATTCCCTACTCCTTCCTTCGTCAGTCTAGGGAATGACGAACTTTATATGTGACAAGGAGGAGCTTTAGAGCCTAGAGCTTCTTTCATTCAGTTTTCTACAGACAAAAAAATGCCCCGCATAAGCGAGGCATTCAAAAGTATTAGTGCATAATTCTAGCTAGTTGGTGCTGTAGCAAGGCAACAAAGAAGATTCAGCTATGGAGCATAGTTTCCTATGTGACTTAGTGAATCTTCTGCAGTTAACGCAGCTACAGTGCCAAATAGGACGAATTATTGACCTTTAACTTCTTTAAGACCGTTGTAAGGAGCTTTAGAACCTAGAGCTTCTTCGATACGGATAAGTTGGTTGTACTTAGCAACACGGTCAGAACGGCTCATAGAACCAGTTTTGATTTGACCTGCAGCTGTACCTACCGCTAGATCAGCGATAGTTGCATCTTCAGTTTCGCCAGAACGGTGAGAGATTACTGCAGTGTAGCCAGCGTCTTTAGCCATCTTGATAGCAGCTAGAGTCTCTGTTAGAGAACCGATTTGGTTGAACTTGATAAGGATAGAGTTAGCTACGCCTTTCTCGATACCTTCAGCAAGAATCTTAGTGTTTGTAACGAACAGATCGTCACCAACGATTTGAAGCTTGTCGCCTAGAAGTTCAGTTTGGTGCTTGAAGCCATCCCAATCTGACTCGTCAAGACCGTCTTCGATAGAAACGATTGGGAAGTTGTTCGCTAGCTCAGCTAGGTAGTGGTTGAACTCTTCAGAAGTGAAAGTTTTACCTTCGCCCTTCATGTTGTAGATACCAGCTTCTTTGTCGAAGAACTCAGATGCTGCACAGTCCATAGCAAGAGTAACGTCTTTACCTAGTTCGTAACCAGCAGCTGCAACAGCTTCTGCGATAACTTCTAGAGCTTCAGCGTTAGACTTAAGGTTAGGAGCGAAACCACCTTCATCACCAACTGCAGTGCTGTAGCCTTTAGACTTAAGAACTTTAGCTAGGTTGTGGAATACTTCAGCGCCGATACGTAGACCTTCTTTAAGAGTTTTAGCGCCAACTGGTTGGATCATGAACTCTTGGATGTCAACGTTGTTATCTGCGTGCTCACCACCGTTGATGATGTTCATCATTGGTAGAGGCATAGAGAACTGACCAGCAGTACCGTTTAGCTCAGCGATGTGCTCGTATAGAGGCATGCCTTTCGCAGCAGCAGCAGCTTTTGCGTTAGCTAGAGATACAGCTAGGATAGCGTTCGCGCCGAACTTAGACTTGTTATCAGTACCGTCTAGGTCAAGCATGATTTGGTCAACGTCAGCTTGTGCTTTAGCGTCAGTACCAACTAGAGCTTCAGCGATTGGGCCGTTTACAGCTTCAATAGCTTTAAGAACACCTTTACCTAGGAAACGTGATTTGTCGCCGTCACGTAGCTCAAGAGCTTCGCGAGAACCAGTAGATGCGCCAGATGGAGCAGCAGCCATACCTACGAAACCGCCTTCTAGGTGTACTTCAGCTTCTACAGTTGGGTTACCACGTGAATCGATGATTTCACGACCTAGAACTTTAACGATCTTAGACATTGAATGTTTCCTTCTCGTTGAATATATAAATGTCAAATTTAAAGGTAGCAGCACAACTTACGCAGCTACCTGTATTCCTTTTTACTTCTCTAACTCGCCGCGCTGGAACTCACCAGCCGCTTTAACGAAACCTGCAAACAATGGGTGACCATCGCGAGGTGTTGAAGTGAACTCTGGGTGGAATTGAGCAGCAACGAACCATGGGTGGTTCGGGTTCTCAATAACTTCAACCAGTTTCTTGTCCGCAGATAGACCCGATACTTTTAGGCCCGCTTTTTCGATTTGTGGACGAAGATTGTTGTTCACTTCGTAACGGTGACGGTGACGTTCATGGATCGTCGCGCTACCGTATAATTCGTAAGCTTTCGTCCCTTTCGCTAGGTGACAAAGCTGTGAACCAAGACGCATTGTGCCGCCAAGGTCAGATGTTTCTGTACGCTCTTCAACTTTACCTTCGCCATCAGTCCACTCAGTGATAAGACCAACAACTGGGTACTTAGTTTCAGTACAGAATTCAGAAGAGTGTGCCCCTTCCATTTTCGCAACGTTACGAGCGTACTCGATAAGTGCTACTTGCATACCTAGACAGATACCTAAGTACGGTACTTTGTTTTCACGAGCGTATTGAGCAGCAAGAATCTTACCTTCAACACCACGGTCACCAAAGCCACCAGGAACTAGGATTGCATCTAGGCCTTCTAAAACTTCTACGCCACGAGACTCAACGTCTTGTGAATCTACGTATTTAATATTAACGCTTAGGCGATTTTTCAAGCCCGCGTGTTTTAGCGCTTCATTTACTGATTTGTATGCGTCTGGTAGTTCAATGTACTTACCAACCATACCAATCGTCACTTCACCCGTTGGGTTAGCTTCTTCGTAAATTACTTGTTCCCATTCAGACAGGTCTGCTTCTGGAGCTGTGATGCCGAAACGCTTACATACAAGTTCATCAGTACCTTGAGCTTTAATAAGCTGAGGGATCTTGTAGATAGAGTCAACATCGCGCATAGAAATAACTGCATTTTCTTGCACATTACAGAACAGAGCAATTTTCTTACGCTCGTTCGAAGGAATGTTGCGGTCTGAACGACAAACTAGGATGTCTGGCTGAATACCAATAGACAGTAGCTCTTTTACAGAGTGTTGCGTTGGCTTAGTTTTCACTTCGCCCGCAGCTGCTAGGTATGGCACTAGAGTAAGGTGCATGAACATTGCGCGTTCACGGCCTAGTTCTACTGCTAGCTGACGAATCGCTTCCATGAATGGTAGAGATTCGATATCACCAACCGTACCACCAACTTCAACGATCGCGATATCGTGGCCAGCTGCGCCAGAAATTACACGCTCTTTGATAGAGTTAGTGATGTGTGGGATAACCTGAATAGTTGCACCTAGGTAATCACCGCGACGCTCTTTTGCTAGTACGTCTGAGTAAACACGACCTGCAGTGAAGTTGTTACGCTTAGTCATCTTGGTGCGAATGAATCGCTCATAGTGACCAAGGTCAAGGTCTGTTTCAGCGCCATCTTCCGTAACGAACACTTCACCGTGCTGAGTCGGGCTCATAGTGCCTGGATCAACGTTGATGTAAGGGTCAAGCTTCATCATGGTCACTTTAAGACCACGAGCTTCTAAAATAGCTGCAAGAGATGCTGCAGCAATACCTTTACCTAGAGAGGATACAACCCCGCCAGTAACAAAAATGTAATTTGTCGTCATGTTTAACCTGAAATTGGTTGAATGAGGGAAATGGACTACTTCTGGACGGGATGAAAATATACCAGAAGCCCCTTATCGCCACAACGTGAAATCTATCACACTGCTATTTTTTATTTTTTGCTTCAAATCAATTCATGATAAAAGCTTTGGTTATCTTTTCTCCGCCACTTTGACTTCATCCCACATGGAATCAAGCTGTTGTAGTGAAAAGTCAGTCAAATTTTTATCTTGCTGACGAACTTTTTGTTCCACCCCTTTAAAGCGACGCGAAAACTTGAGATTGGCTTTATTGAGTGCCGATTCTGGGTTTTTACCTAAATGTCGTACCAAATTGACCGTCGCAAACAGCAAGTCTCCCAACTCTTCTTCAACCAAATCTTCATTTGGCGTCACTTGAAGTGCCTCTTCCAGCACCTCATCGACTTCCTCTAAAACCTTATTAGCCACTGGGCCAATAGAGTCCCAATCAAAGCCATATTTCGCTACCTGTTTTTGAATCTTTGTAGCACGTGAAAGCGCAGGTAGAGAGTTTGGTATTGAGTCTAGAATACTTTCTTGAGTTTTGCCTGCCTGAGCTTTTTCTTTGGCTTTTTCAGCTTCCCAGTTGGCATTAATTTCTTCATCGCTCGCAAACTCGGTATCAGAAAACACATGCGGATGGCGGCGTGTTAGCTTTTCGTTAATGCCATCAACCACATCAGAGAACTCAAACAACCCCTGTTCTTTCGCTAACTGGCTATAGAAGATCACCTGAAACAACAAGTCACCCAACTCTTCTTGTAGGTTCGGCCAATCTTTGTTGTGAATCGCATCCACCACTTCGTACGTCTCTTCGATAGTATGCGGCACAATTGTTTCAAAATTTTGTTTTAAATCCCAAGGACAGCCACCTTCTGGATCGCGCAGCTTAGTCATAATTTGTTCTAGTTGTTCAATCGGGTGGCTCATGGTGCTTTCCTATTATTCTGTTTGATTGTTTTAATCTAATTCTTTTCTTAAAACTAAAAAAGGTGAGCAGCCAAAACCACTCACCTTTCTATTTTTCGTCATCTCCAAGAGTGAAGTATGAGCGAGTTGGGGATCTCAAACCGCTTGGCGAGATTCCCTATCACGTTCGTCCCTCACTGTAGGGAATGACATAAATGACACAAAAGGATCATCCAAGTCTCTTAACGCTCATTACATCTTTGATCTGCTCGACTCGACTTGTCACTCGGCTCAGAATCTCAATATTGGTCACTTCCAAATCGAAATCCATTACCGATAGCTGACGCTTGTAGTCGATGCGGCTCTTCATTGTCGTCACACTGATCTTCTCGTTCGAGAACAGTGAGGTGATGTCTTTCAACAAGCCATTACGTTCTAGCGCTTCAACACGCAGCGTTAGGATGTATGAGCCGACAAAGCCATTACCCCAAACGGTATCAATGATACGTTCTGGCGCATGCACGCTTAGCTCGCCTAGCTGTTCACAGTCAGCGCGGTGCACTGAGATACCACGACCTTGAGTGATGTAACCTTTAATCACATCACCTGGGATTGGCTGACAGCAACGCGCTAGGTGCGTCATTAGGTTATCAACGCCCTCAACCACTACCGCATCTTTCTTCGGACGACTCTGTTGTGCCGGCTTGTTTTCCGACTCAAGCAGTTTCTCTAGCGCTTTCTTGTCTTCTTCTTCCGCCGTTGGCTTATTCACTAGCGCATTGATGTGATTAACCACTTGGTTAATACGCAAGTCGCCACTACCAATACCTGCATAGAGTTCGTCTGGCGTATTCACGTTAAAGCGTTTTAGTGCGTATTGATCAGCATCTTTTAGGGTTGCGCCTACTTTCGCTAGCTCAACTTCCAGGATATCACGACCCGCTTCTAGGTTTTTCTCACGGCTTTGTGCGCGGAACCAAGCGTTGATTTTCGCTCGAGCTCGACCAGAATGAACAAAACCTGTGGTTGGATTTAACCAGTCACGAGATGGGTTCGGCTCTTTCTGCGTGATGATCTCAACTTGATCGCCCATCGATAGTTTATGAGTGAACGGTACGATACGCCCCGCTACTTTGGCACCGATACAGCGGTGTCCAACCATCGAGTGGATGTGGTAAGCGAAGTCCAGTGGGGTTGCACCCATAGGTAAATCGACCACATCACCACGCGGTGTAAAGGCATATACGCGGTCATCGAATACTTGGCTACGAACTTCATCCAGCATCTCGCCAGAATCCGACATCTCTTCTTGCCAATCGATAAGTTTGCGCAACCAAGTGATTTTCTCGTCGTAACCACTGCGCCCGCTTGAAGCACCTTCTTTGTACTTCCAGTGCGCCGCCACACCCAACTCAGAGTCTTCGTGCATTTGCTTGGTACGGATCTGAATCTCAATGGTCTTGCCTTCTGGGCCCAAAACCACGGTGTGGATAGACTGGTAACCATTTGGCTTAGGGTTCGCCACATAGTCATCAAATTCACTTGGTAAATGTTTGTATTTGGTGTGAACCACGCCTAGGCCGGCATAGCAGTCTTGAAGCTGGTCGGCGATGATACGTACCGCGCGCACGTCAAAAAGCTCATCGAAGTCCAAGCCTTTCTTCTGCATTTTACGCCAGATGCTGTAGATGTGTTTTGGTCGACCGCTGACTTCTGCATTGATGCTTGAACGGTTCATTTCCGCCGTTAAGTCGTCAACGAAGTCTTTTATGTATTGTTCACGTACGATGCGACGTTCAGACAGCTGTTTAGCTATCTGCTTGTAGGTGTCTGGCTGTTGGTAGCGGAATGCGTAATCTTCGATTTCCCACTTAAGCTGACCAATACCTAAACGGTTAGCGAGCGGAGCGTAGATGTTAGAACACTCTTTTGCTGCCGCGCGACGCACAGCATCAGGTGCTTTTTTCACCTCAATAAGGTTACAGATTCGTTCAGCGAGTTTGATGACTACGCAGCGGAAGTCGTCGACCATCGCCAGTAGCATGCGGCGAACGTTATCAACTTGACCCGAGGCAGCACTGCCTTCAAGAGTCACGTTTAACTGGCCTAAGGCCGCCATTTCTTCAACGCCATCGATCAACTTTACGGTTTCTTTACCGTAGCTTTCTTCAAACGCTTCGCGCTCAAAAACGCCGCTTGAGACGACGGGGAAAAGTTGCGCTGCAATTAAAGTGGCACGGTCCATGGACAAGGTGACCAAGATTTCGATCATCTCACGGCCACGCCAAAGCAAGAGCGATGCTTGCTCGTGATCTTTTAATAGCTCTTCACAGTGACGATAAACTTTAATCAGTTTATTCGAGGTTTTTGCGTCTTGATTCAATGACGCAATCCAACTTTCTAGCTCAAACTGTTCGCTTGGGTTTAAATGTGCGCTTCGTACCGCAACCATCATGCCTTCCTAGTTATTATGTTTTATACCCAATTCAATATGACTAACTGGTTCCAAGTTAGTTCGACCATATTGATATCAGCGCAGGCTTCCCTGCGCCTTTGTGATTCATTTGAAGCCTTGTTTAAGGGCCTCTAAGCCTTGATAAAGAGAGCCATCGATTCTAGATGACTGGTGTGTGGGAACATGTCCAACATACCCAGTTTGGCTAATTGATAGCCTTGTTTTTCTAAGCTCTCAGAATCTCTAGCTAGAGTAGCAGGATTACACGAAACATAAACCACACGCTTCGCTCCTAACGCTGAAATTTGATCAACGATCCCACTCGCTCCCGCACGTGCCGGGTCAAGCAATACTTTATCGAATTTCTCTTTTGCCCAAGGCTGTGAAGATAAGTCTTCTTCAAGGTTAGCTTGGTAAAATTCCGTATTGCTTAACTGGTTTAACGCTGCATTAGATGTGGCTTGCTGAACCATTTCATCAACGCCTTCTACACCAACCACAAACGCCGATTGTTGCGCGATAGGCAGACTAAAGTTACCGAGACCACAAAACAGGTCTAGCACTCGCTCATCCGCTTGAGGCTCTAGCCACTCAATCGCTTGAGCCACCATCTGCTGATTCACTTTCTGGTTTACTTGGATAAAGTGGTTTGGCTCAAACGGTAACGTCACGCCAGTTTCGCTGTAAGAAGGTGTATCGCCGACTAAGCGAACCAACTTATCGGTTTCAGGCATCGAATACAGCGCAGCGCCTTCTTCTTTTGCTAACGCAATCAGCGCTTGTTCATCTTTTTCAACCAAAGGCTTGAGGTGGCGTAGCACCATTACAGGGCCAGTATCGCCCAATACCAATTCAACGTGTCCTAAAGACGTAAGGCTGTTGAAAGTGTTCAGTAAATTTTTCAGTTTTGGCAGCAATACATTGAGGCGAGGATCAAGCACGGCACAGTCGGTGATGTTTTCAATCTGCTTACTCTGCTTCTTACGGAAACCGAATTGAAGCTGTTGTGTCTTCTTATCAACAAATAGGCTGATACGTGCGCGACGTCGATAACCGGTTTCATCACCGACAATAGGTTGTGCAACTTCAGTGTTCGCCGTTTGGTATTGGCTCATCAGGTGCGTCAGAGATTGCGATTTATGCTCAACCTGAGAAGAGTAACCTAGGTGTTGAAGGTGACAGCCACCACACTGATTAAAGTGCTTACAAAACGGCTTTAAACGCTGCTCGCTCGGCTTCAATAACTTGATGAGTTTAGCTCGCGAAAACTTACTTTTGCTCTCAGTAAGTTGAATAACCACCTGCTCACCGGGCAATGCGCCATCAATGAAAACCGGTTTATTCTTTTGATAAGCGATGCCAGCGCCATTGTGATCCATTCGTTCAACCAAAACCGATTGATGCTTGGTCTCGAGTTGAGTTTTCTTTTTTGGTTGGAAAAAACGTGCCATTGCTTGTGCCTAATGTATCTTTTAATAAGTAATTGGTATCCAGGACTCACTATTATGTCTTGGAATCATTGTCGAACGTCACGGCTTTGATTAAGCTTACCGTTCACTTAACCGCCATTGTGTGCGTTATTTTCCCATATCCAGACCTCGATGTAATTAAAGAACATGACCAGATATGGCTTAAGAGCCCGTGTAATTACCTTAACTCTAGCTCCAACCCTGATTATTGGGTTGCTATTGAGTGCATTTTTCTCATTTAACCGCTATCAAGACCTTGAAGGTCAAGTGGTTAACACTGGTACTAGCATCATTGAGCCACTTGCGATTACGAGTGAATCAGGCATGAAGCTCGAAAGTCGAGAGTCTGTTCGTCAGCTTATTAGCTATGCGCATCGAAAGAATTCTAAGCTAGTGCGCAGTATCGCGGTGTTTGATGAGCGTCATGAGTTGTTTGTAACCTCAAACTTCCACCCCGATTTTGAAAGCCTGACCTACCCCAAAGATAAACCGATCCCGCATTTAAGCTCATCGAACCTTCTCGATAATACGCTGATTCTGCGGACACCTATCATCGCCGAAGGCCAGTACATCAATTCAGCCAACGGTCAGTCTCAAGCTAATCAAGCGATCGGCTACATTGCGATTGAATTAGATCTTTCATCACTTCGATTACAGCAATATCAAGAAGTGTTCTCTGCCTTCTTAGTTCTGATTCTCGGGCTTGGTTTATCGGGCGTGTTTGCGTTCCGCTTAATGCACGATGTGACTCAACCGATCACACACATGAAAAACATGGTCGACCGAATTCGTCGAGGCCACCTAGATGTACGTATCGAAGGCAAAATGCATGGTGAGCTAGACTCACTGAAAAACGGCATCAATGCGATGGCGGTATCGTTGTCAGAGTATCACGTCGAGATGCAGCACAGTATCGACCAAGCCACATCAGACTTGCGAGAAACCCTTGAGCAATTAGAGATTCAAAACGTTGAGTTAGACATAGCGAAGAAACGAGCTCAAGAAGCAGCTCGTGTTAAGTCTGAATTCCTGGCGAATATGTCTCACGAACTAAGAACACCTCTGAATGGTGTGATTGGCTTCACTCGTCAAATGCTTAAGACTCACCTATCGAACAGCCAAACCGATTACCTACAAACCATTGAACGCTCGGCAAACAACCTGCTTAGCATCATCAACGATATCTTGGACTTCTCGAAACTTGAAGCCGGTAAATTAGCCCTAGAGAACATCCCATTTGAGTTCCAAGCCAGCCTTGAAGAGGTAGTAAACCTTCAAGCAACCAACGCTCATGAGAAAGGCCTAGAGCTGACACTGAAGATCGATCCTAAAGTGCCGCCAGGCGTGGTGGGCGATCCACTGCGTATTCAACAGATCCTGACCAACCTAGTAGGCAACTCAATCAAGTTTACCGAGCGCGGCAACATTGATATCAGCGTTGAGCTTCGCTCACAAAGCGAAGACAACATTGAGCTGCAATTCATGGTTCGCGATACGGGTATTGGTATTTCGGAGCGTCAACAAGCTCAGCTGTTCCAAGCCTTCAGCCAAGCCGACGCAAGTATCTCTCGTCGTTATGGTGGTACAGGCTTAGGTCTAGTTATAACCCAAAAACTGGTCAGCCAAATGGGCGGAGAGATCAGCCTAACCAGTCGTCTACATCAAGGGTCAACCTTCTGGTTTACGTTGAGACTATCAACGACTGATATGCCAATGACAGAGCTGATTGAGACTCAGTGTCTACAAGACAAACAACTGCTGCTGATCGAACCAAACATGCAAGCGGCATCGATTACTCAGCAAATCCTAACTCAAGAAGGCTTAGTGGTAACGTATCGTTCAGTAATGCCAGACGAGACCACCTCGTATGACTACGTTTTGCTTAACCTAGCCGCCAACCAAGAATATCAATTTGATACCGTGAGTGGTTGGGCAATTGGTGCGAAGAAGATTGCCCAAAACGTGATTATTGGTACACCAAGTACCGAGCTAGCGTTGGGTGAGCAACTAATGAAAGAGGTCGATGTTCAATGCATCACTAAACCTCTTTCTCGCAAGAAGTTACTGCAAACTCTGGTATCGAATCAGGCGCCAACCTTGATTGCACCAGCGATTGAAACACACTCAGAAGAGAAGCTTCCGCTTACTGTATTGGCGGTCGACGACAACCCTGCCAACCTTAAACTGATCACTGCGTTGCTAAAAGAACGTGTAGAAACCGTCATCAGTTGTACCAGTGGTCAGCAGGCGATAGACAAGGCGACAGATACTCAATTTGATATCATCTTCATGGATATTCAAATGCCACAGATGGACGGTGTGACGGCTTGTAAGAACATTAAGAAGCTAGCTAATAATGCGAACACACCTGTGATTGCCGTGACCGCGCATGCAATGATTGGCGAACGTGACCGACTACTCGAAGCAGGCATGGATGACTATCTAACCAAACCCATTGAAGAGCATGTTTTACAGCAGGTACTGATTCATTGGAGCCCAACCTCTGAGGTTGAGCACATCGAAAAAATAGATCCAGACCACCCTGCTGTTTCTGCTGAAATCGATAACGGTCCAGTGTCAGAAACTGAAGCCAGCGTGCACAAAAACATCATCATTGATTGGCAAGCTGCGATGAGACAAGCCGCCAATAAAGAAGACCTCGCACGCGATATGCTGCAAATGCTTGTCGACTTTATTCCGGAGGTTTATGAGGCAGCAGACAAAGCGATAGAAGACAGTGGCTACCCAGTTGAAGAGCTGATACACATTATCCACAAGATGCATGGCAGCAGTTCGTACAGTGGCGTACCAAGGCTAAAGTCGGTATGTGCGACGATAGAGAAAGAGCTGCGTTCTGGTACTTCTGTTGAAGACATTGAGCCGGAGCTTTTCGAGCTTCAAGATGAGCTAGATAAGGTTCAAGCGACGGCCATTCACTACTTGAAACCAACTAGTGACTAGATTGATTTAGCCTCAAACTCAAAGCAATAAAAAAGCAGAGCTCACAAGCTCTGCTTTTTTCTGTCTAGAGCCAAGAGCACTAGATATAAAGTAGCGATAATCTGTTTACGATTCGAGTAATACCGTTGCCACAGCGTAGTGACGCTCATCCGAGATAGTCAGATGAATCGATGTTGTGCCATTCGCCTCTGCGATTTCACGCGCTTTTTTATGCAGGCTCAGAACTGGCTTACCATGCTCATCGTTTGAAATCTCAAAGTCGTGGAAGGTCACACCCAGCGCGATCCCCGTGCCTAACGCCTTAGATGCCGCTTCTTTGGCAGCAAAACGTTTTGCAAGGTAACGCCCTTTTTGCTTCAGTTGCTGGAATACTTCAAATTCAGAATCGGTCAAAATACGCTGAGCAAAAGCGTCACCACTTCGTGACAATGCCTTTTCAACACGTTCAATTTCTGCGATATCTGTACCTAATCCAACAACAGCCATGTTTACCCTATTACCAAACTTCTATCTATTAATTCTACTAATTAGTCGCTTAAGACTTAACGCTTACTGTTTAGAAAACTAATCGTTGTTACGTGCTGTTTCCATGATTGCTTTCATGTCTGCAACGGCTTTGTTTAAGCCATCAAACACTGCACGTCCCATGATCGAGTGACCGATGTTCAGCTCGTAGATCTCTGGAAGTGCCGCAATCGGTGCTACGTTGTGGTAAGTCAGACCATGACCCGCATTGACTGTGATACCTAAGTCATCTGCATAGCTTGCGCCTGCTGCGATCTTCTTAAGCTCGTCTTGTTGATCTTCTTCTGTCTTAGCATCAGCATAGTGACCCGTGTGCAGTTCAATGAACGGTGCGCCACACGCTTTTGCAGCATCGATTTGCTCACGGTCAGCATCGATAAACAGAGATACCTTGATACCTGCTGCAGACAGTTTTTGTGTCGCCGCTTTGATCTTCTCTAGTTGACCAACTACGTCCAAGCCACCTTCAGTGGTTAGCTCTTCACGTTTTTCAGGAACCAGACAAACAAACTCAGGATTAGTATCGAGTGCAATTTGAACCATCTCGTCCGTTACGGCCATCTCCAAGTTCATGCGAGTTTGAAGTGTTTCAGCCAGAATACGCACATCGCGATCAACGATGTGACGACGGTCTTCACGCAGGTGAATAGTAATGCCATCTGCACCAGCACGTTCAGCGATTTCAGCTGCGTGTACTGGATCTGGGTATTTAGTACCACGTGCATTACGTAGTGTTGCAATATGGTCGATATTAACGCCTAAAAGGATTGAGCTCATTTTCCAATACTCCGTGCTCTGGAGAGGGCTATTGTTGGCATAAATAGCTCTCTACTTTTTAATGGTTTGCCGCCAAGATACGGCTTTAAGGCTATGCGTGTAAAGCGTTTTGCCGCTTTTAACTGCTCTTTAGTGATAAACCTACGTTCGCTGATTGCAATAAGTTCATCGCCCATAAAAGTCAGGTTATCTCGACGTACTGAAGCGATGAAACCTTTCTGCTCTCGATAGCGATAAGTCATGCTCGGATCAATCGCTTCGCCAGTGCCCGCGCAGTGTAAAAAGTCGACGCCGTAACCCATAGCAGATAATAGAGCCAGCTCAAAGCGACGCAGTGCTGGCTCAGGATTATCATTATGCGCCAGCTCTGTTAAAGCATGAAGATAGTCGTGAAAAAGTGCAGGCATCGGTACTTCCGCCATCAATACCCGACCGATAAGCTCGTTCACGTACATGCCTGAATACAGATTAATACCGGCGAGAGGGAGCCCCAAGCTGATGGGTTCAGCTTGGCGTAAGGTTTTCATCGAACCATTACCAGACCACTTAAGCAATAGCGGCGTAAAAGGTTGTAATGCACCTTTCAAATTGGAACGCTTGCTGCGAGCGCCTTTAGACATCAACGTCACCCGACCGAACTCTTCGCTGAAGACGTCCAAGATCAGGCTCGACTCACTGTATGGTCGACGGTGCAACACAAAGCATCGCTGTAACCCTTCGCTCAATCACTTACCCTTATTACAGATACAAAAAGAGAGAGTTCGCACTCTCTCTTGGATTTATCTTCAGTTCCACTTTCTTAATCTCAGAAAGTGACGTTCAATATATTATAGATCGTCGATGTAGCCTAACGAGCGAAGTGCACGCTCATCATCAGCCCAGCCAGATTTAACCTTGACCCAAGTCTCTAGGTAAACCTTACGGCCGAATAGCTCTTCCATATCGATACGCGCTTCACGACCAATCGTTTTGATCTTCTCGCCCGCTTTACCAATCACCATTTTCTTCTGGCCTGTACGCTCAACAAGAATCAGTGCATTGATGTGGAAGCCATCGTTATCTGGGTTGTAATCGAAACGTTCGATTTCAACCGTTACCGAGTAAGGTAGCTCGTCACCCGTAAAGCGCATTAGCTTTTCACGGATAATTTCAGAGGCCATAAAACGTTGCGAGCGATCAGTCACGTATTCTTCAGGGAAGTGGTGTGTCGCTTTAGGTAAATGTTCACGTACGTGCTTACGCAGTACATCAATATTTTTACCTTGCTTCGCTGAGATTGGCACTACATCAATGAAGTCCATCTTCTTAGAGACTTCCATCATGTGCTGCATGACGTTAGTACGGTCTTGAACGTTATCTACTTTGTTGATGCAAAGTACAACTGGGAAGTCAGTCTTCTTCAGTTTGTTCAGAACCATCTCATCGTCGTCAGTCCAGTGAGTACCATCGACAAGGAAGAATACTAGGTTTACATCACTCAATGAGCTGTTCGCCGCACGGTTCATCAAGCGGTTGATGGCACGCTTTTCTTCAATATGAAGTCCAGGAGTATCAACAAAGATCGCTTGGTAATCACCCTCAGTTTCAACGCCCATAATACGGTGACGTGTCGTCTGTGGTTTACGTGATGTAATAGAAATCTTCTGACCCAGAATATGGTTCAGAAGCGTCGACTTACCTACATTTGGGCGACCGACAATAGCGATGAAGCCACAGTGTTGGTTTTCCGGTAGGCCTGTTTTTTTGCTATCAGATGAAAAGAATGCATCGATATCGAAATCTTGGTTGTTATCAGACATTGCTTAGTTGCTCTAATGCTGTTTCAGCAGCCGCTTGTTCTGCCTTGCGGCGGCTAGTGCCTTTACCGATAACAGGTTTATCCACACCTGCCACTTCACACTCAACCGTAAACTCTTGGTTGTGTGCTTCACCTTTAATATTAGTCACTGTGTAGACAGGTAGAGGATTTCTTCGACCTTGCAAAAACTCTTGTAGGCGAGTTTTCGGATCTTTTTGAGATACTCCAGGCTGAATAGCATCTAGGCGAGATTGGTACCAGCTTAAAATAATGCCGCGAACCGTCTCGGTATCACTATCTAAATAGACAGCGCCGATGATCGCTTCAACCGCATCCGCTAGAATAGAATCACGACGGAAACCGCCACTCTTCAACTCACCTGGACCTAATTTTAAGTAATCTCCTAGTTCGAATTCACGACCTAGTTCTGCCAATGTATGACCACGTACTAATGTTGCGCGCATGCGGCTCATATCACCTTCGTTTACCTTAGGAAAACGGTGGTAAAGATCATCAGCGATAACAAAACTTAAAATTGAATCGCCCAGAAACTCAAGACGTTCGTTATGTTTACCTGCGGCGCTGCGGTGAGTCAGCGCCAAGTGGATAAGATCGGCATCATTAAACTGATAGCCAATCTTTCTCTCTAGTTTATCAATTGGAGAATTCATGCTCTCTCGATGTGTTATGTGATCGATTAATGAATCCCACCGATGCGATTAAAACGCACACCAGTAGGAATCCATGTTGGAAGTACACTGTCTGAACCGCGTTCGAATTCGAAGCTGATCCAAATAGCAACGGCCTTACCAACAAGGTTTGCTTCAGGGACAAAGCCCCAGTAACGGCTATCGGCACTGTTGTCACGGTTATCACCCATCACAAAGTACTGGCCTTCTGGAACGACCCATTCGTTAACACCATTGCGAGGCTGATATGCTTGCACACGATCGCGGCGCAATGGGTTAACTAAAATCTGGTGTTCTACGTCTCCAAGCTGTTCGTTCAGCTGAATCAGAGGCACACCATCTTGAATAAATTGGCTCTCTTCAACATTACTTAGTTTCACTGGTTCACAGCTACTTGTACCCTTCGCCTGAATGCAGATCTCTTTACGACTGCTGTAGCGAATCGTGTCACCTGGCATACCAACAACACGCTTAATGTAGTCGATGTTTGGCTGAGGTGGGTACTTAAATACGATTGAGTCACCGCGTTCTGGCTTGCCTGTTTCTACCAATTGAGTGCGCCATACTGGGTCTTTTAGACCGTACGCGTACTTCTCTACCAAGATGAAATCACCAACCAAAAGGGTTGGCATCATCGAGCCAGAAGGGATTTGAAACGGTTCATAGATGAATGAACGCAAGATCAAAACAAATGCAATTACCGGGAAAATGGACACACTGTTCTCAACCCACCAAGGTTGAGCCGTAACTTTTGCGCTAGTTTCAGCGTCTAGGCCATTCGATTGTGCTTCAACGTCAGCAAGCTTTTGCTGGCGCTTCTTCGCCCACACAAACTTTTCCAACGCCCATACAATGCCGGTCACTAGAGTTACGATCACTAAGATAAGCGAAAATGTATTAGCCATTGATATCCCTTAAATTTCATTTCTTTAAAAATAACGAAAGTGAAAGAGTATAACCCTTTCACTCTGCTTAATATTTCTAATCTGTATCAATCATGCTGACTAAATGCTGGGGAGATTACGCAGGAAAAATCGTTTAGTTCGAGGCGCAAAGTGCAGTGACTAGCGGGCCTAATTGCAATCTTTGCAACAAAGAAATAAACGATTTTAACCAGTAATGTTCAGCAGATAGTTAGTGCGATTGATACCTAGTCTTTTCCAACATGAAGGATTGCAAGGAAAGCTTCTTGAGGCAGTTCAACGTTACCGATCTGCTTCATACGCTTCTTACCTTCTTTTTGTTTCTTAAGAAGTTTCTTCTTACGACTGATATCACCACCATAACATTTTGCGATTACGTTCTTACGCAGTTGTTTCACTGTAGAACGAGCAATGATGTGGTTACCAATCGCTGCTTGAATCGCGATATCGAACATCTGACGAGGGATGAATTCTTTCATCTTCTCTACCAGTAGACGACCACGAGACTGGGCAATATCTTTATGCGTAATGATCGCTAATGCATCAACGGTTTCGCCATTCAGCAATACGTCGACACGTACCATGTTTGATGGCTCGTAGCGTTGGAAGTTGTAATCCAATGATGCGTAACCGCGAGACGTTGACTTCAGACGGTCGAAGAAGTCTAGAACGACTTCTGCCATAGGAAGATCATACGTCACAGCAACTTGGTTACCGTGGTAAACCATGTCGACTTGTACGCCACGCTTCTCAACACACAGTGTAATTACGTTACCTAGGTAATCAGAAGGTACCAGAATATTACAGCGTGCAATTGGCTCACGAATTTCTTCTAGGTCATTAACTGCTGGCAGTTTAGCCGGGCTATCAACGTACAGAACCGTTTTATCTGTTTTTACAACTTCATACACTACTGTTGGAGCAGTTGTGATTAGGTCTAGGTCGTATTCACGCTCTAGACGCTCTTGGATGATCTCCATGTGAAGCATTCCTAAGAAGCCACAACGGAAACCAAAACCAAGTGCTGCTGAACTTTCTGGTTCAAAGAACAGTGATGCATCGTTCAGGCTTAATTTGCCTAACGCGTCACGGAAGTTTTCGTAGTCATCAGATGATACAGGGAATAGACCAGCGTATACCTGAGGCTTCACTTTTTGGAAACCAGGTAGACGTTCAGTGCTGCCGCCTTTTGCAAGCGTCAACGTATCACCAACCGGTGCACCTAGGATGTCTTTAATACCACAAACAACCCAACCTACTTCGCCAGTATTTAGCTCTGTAGTATCGATTTGCTTAGGCGTGAAGATACCTAGACGGTCAACACCCCATACTTGGTCTGTCGACATTACTTTGATCTTATCGTTCTTCTTCAGCTTACCGTTTTTGATACGAACCAAAGAAACTACGCCAAGGTAGTTATCGAACCAAGAGTCAATGATCAACGCTTGTAGAGGCGCTTCAGGATCACCTTCCGGTGGCGGGATTGCCGTCACGATGTTTTCTAGAACATCATCAACACCCAAACCTGTTTTCGCAGAACAGCGAGTCGCTTCCATCGCATCGATGCCAACGATCTCTTCGATTTCTTCAGCAACACGTTCTGGTTCAGCAGCTGGTAGGTCAATCTTGTTCAAGATTGGCACTACTTCCAGTTCCATTTCGATTGCTGTGTAACAGTTTGCTAGAGTTTGTGCTTCAACACCTTGGCCAGCATCCACTACAAGTAGTGCGCCTTCACAAGCCGCTAGAGAACGAGATACTTCGTAAGAGAAGTCTACGTGTCCAGGAGTGTCGATAAAGTTAAGTTGGTAAGTTTCACCATCTTTAGCTTTGTAATCTAAAGTCACACTCTGCGCTTTAATTGTAATACCACGCTCGCGTTCTATATCCATAGAATCGAGGACTTGAGCTGCCATCTCACGTTCACTTAATCCTCCACAAACTTGGATTAAGCGGTCAGAAAGGGTCGACTTACCGTGGTCGATGTGGGCGATAATCGAAAAATTACGAATGTGCTTCATAGGCTTGGTGTGACTAAACTCTTTGAATAGGGATAATAAGAAAGCCGCGACGCGTCCAATCTACAGTCAGCATTGGTGGCGGCATTTCAATCAAGTTGGCAGATTCTACCCAATTTAAGGGCAAGAAGCATCATAAATTAGACGAGAGACTCACCTAGGATTCGAATCAAGACGACTTCTTGCTTGGATTTGTCTTCCATGGGTTTGGCTAACCGCTTCGCTAAGGCAATCCCACCAGCAGTAAACAGTGCTGCACTTAAGATAACAATGCCCTCGCCCCCTTGAAGTAAGGGTTGCAACAAGAGTTGTCCAAAACCAGCACCAATCATCAACATGAAAAGTGGGATGAGATAAACGATCGCCGCCGACTGAAGTAGGCTTTTTTCTGGAAAGCCAATTTCTACGACTTGCCCTGCTTTGACTAAGCTTTTGGTTTTAAGCTGCCAAAACAAAGATTTATTGCCAACTGCCTTAGTCACAATACCCGTTCCGCAGCTTTTTTGAGAAGAACAGCTGCTACAACTGGTTTGTTGTTCGCAGCTCAATTGAACAAAGTATTGCTTACCTTTTTGTTCAACCGAGCTAACGGTCGCCAGCGCGGTCATCATTGCGCTTGTACCGATTTATTAAATGTAACTGACTGAGCAATACGTTTTGCAGTTGCCGGCGGAATGTCACCAACCACAGAGATCTCTTTATCGCCAATCACTAAGCTGTGCAAGGTTCTACGCCCTTGACGCACCAGCTGCCCTTTCAATGAATGCTCATCTTTTTCCGCGATATAAACCGAAAAGTTAAACAGTCCATCACTGAAAAGCTGACTTTCAACCATTTTATCGGTCGCAGCCATTTGATAGCGGCTAAGCTCTTTTGATTTAAACCCTTCAGGAATCCACGACGCTTGCCAGTTAGTTTCACTCACTAAGCCTTCCGGTAATGATAAAACTTTCGGCAATTGAGCTTGGCTCAAGCCACCCATAGCCTCAGCAATCTTATCGTTCACCACGTAAGAGATAGTGCGGTACTGTTCAAGCACTTCGCCATCACGATCCAAAAGGTCGGCACGCAAAGGAAGATTCGTTTTTTCGTCTACCCAAACCACGTAAGAGTAGCGAAGGCCATCTTTCGGCACGACACGCAGCACTTGAGTGGTGCTACCTGCTTCACGAGAGCGACCAACTTTCACAAAGTCGTAGTACTGATTCAGAGATTCGATATCTCGATTAATCATCGGAATAACAGGCGCAACCATGCTGCCTGACTGAATCGTAAATGGCTCTGTACCCGGCTCGATGTAGCTAACTTCGTTGCCACGTCGAATGACTTCACGAACAGGGCCGCTTAGATAAACAAGGTGTGCAAGTTGTTGGTCGTCGTTAACCGCATGGCGATAAACAAGAGGCTCAATACTGCTCTTCTTTATCAAAATGTAGGAGAGTTCGTAATTTAGATGCTGACTGGCCTCGTTCATTTGATGCAACAAGGCCTTTGCAGTGGTTTCCTCTGCAAAGGCTGTTGGAGACATCAAGCTGAACAGTGTCAGTGCACTGACCAGGATTTTCTTCATTCAATGTCCGATTCTAGATGTGCATCTTGCATTGGCGATGCATCACTGTTTAATCTTAGCTGCAGCTCATAATCTTCTAACAATGCATGAACGCGTTTGCGCTGCTCTTGCAAGTTAGCTTCAGATGCTGGTTTCTCAACAGAGTCACGCGTTAAACTTACTGGTTCCGCAGAACCGGCAAATGGAATCGTCTGGAGTACAGGCAACTGCTCTGGTGCTGCAGGGTCGCTACCACCATATTGTTGAACACCTAATACAACGGCTAATGAAACACACGCTGCCACGGCAACTTGTCCAAACTGTTGTAACCACGCCGGAAGCTGACGCTTCGCTTGCTGAGGTTTAGGTTGCTCTTCAATTGGAGCAACAGTAGGTTCAACATTCACTTGGTGCAGGTTCGACATTGAACCATATGCAGGCTCGTTCTCAAGCGCTGCCGCTACACTATTAGCAATGTTCCACTCTGGAGTTTCTGGCGAATCCCCACGCATAACATCACCAATTAAATGGTAACTCTGCCAAGTATCCATGCTTTCTTGATCAGATTCTAGATCTACAATGAGAGCTTTATCGATCGTTTCACCATCCATGAGTGCCGAAAGCTTTTCTTTATCAGCCATTATTTTCACCATAATTATTACAAGTTCTAGCGTTGCAAAAGAGGTTTGATTTTCTTTTCCACCGCTTCACGAGCTCGGAAAATACGCGAACGTACGGTTCCTACAGGGCAATCCATTACTTCTGCAATCTCTTCGTAGCTCAAACCTTCGAGCTCTCGCAACGTCATTGCAGTTTTTAAGTCTTCTGGTAGCGCTTCAATCGCTCCAAAAACAACTTGTTTCAATTCTTTAGACAGCGTTAAGTTCTCAGGGTTCGATATTTCTTTTAACGCGCTGCCTGTTTCGTAATATTCTGCATCTTCTGCATCTACATCGGTTGCTGGCGGCCTACGGCTTTGGGCAACGATATGATTTTTAGCGGTGTTCACGGCAATTCGGTATAACCATGTATAGAAGGCACTCTCGCCACGAAAGTTAGGTATCGCGCGGTAAGCTTTAATAAAAGCTTCTTGTGCTACATCAGGTACATCACCGGAATTATTCACGTATCGAGAGATAAGATTACAAACTTTGTTTTGATACTTAACCACTAGTAAGTTAAATGCCTGCTTATCTCCACTCTGAACTCGCTCAATCAACACTTGATCGGTTAGCTGCTCGTTCATTCGAGCGGGTACTCCTATTGTTATAACCCTCACCTTCACAGATATGGGTACTAATTATGCGAAATGTAGTATTGACACCACCGTCTACAAGAGCACTATTGTGACTAAGCCAAATACCGAAAGTTCCAACTTTCTTAAAATTATTTGCCATTATTGTTTCACAATGTGATGTAATAAAAATAGCTATCCCTATCAATTTGGGGAAACTTGAGCAAAAGCAATGGTATTGAGCAATTAAATATTTCTAGATAGCTGTCTATATATTGATTTTGCATAGCGTTTAAGGATGACTCTGGAGAGATTATAACAGTCTTAGCCAAACTCCTAAAACAAGACAAAGTCAATTGAGAGTGGACAACTCGACTATAGCCCGGGATTTAATAAGTTTTATGAACGCAAACCGTGAACATCAGTGTGATGTATTAGTGGTAGGAAGTGGTGCGGCAGGCTTGTCATTAGCCTTACGCGTAGCAGAACATGCAAAAGTAATTGTATTAAGCAAAGGACCACGCAGCGAAGGATCGACGTATTACGCACAAGGTGGTATCGCCGCGGTGTTCGATGAGTCGGACAGTATTGAGTCTCATGTAGAGGATACTCAAATCGCTGGGGCTGGGTTATGCGAAGAAGATACAGTTCAATTCATTGCTGAAAATGCGAAAGAGTGTGTGCAATGGCTGATTGATGGTGGTGTTCCATTTGATAAAGATGAGAACAGCACAGAAGGCCAACCAAAATATCACCTCACTCGTGAGGGTGGCCACAGTCACCGCAGAATTCTGCACGCTGCCGATGCAACTGGCATGGCGATGCAAACCTCACTACAAGATAACGTCAACAACCACCCAAATATCGAGATCTTCGAGCGCCACAATGCGCTGGATTTGATCACGGAAGATAAGATTGGTGGTTCAAAAGACAAGGTGATCGGTGCCTACATTTGGAACCGTAACCAAGAACATGTTGAAACCGTGCGCGCTAAGTTTGTTGTATTAGCAACAGGCGGCGCTTCAAAGGTTTACCAATACACCTCTAACCCAGATGTTTCTTCAGGTGATGGTATTGCTATCGCTTGGCGTGCGGGTTGTCGTGTGGCAAACCTTGAGTTCAACCAGTTCCACCCAACTTGTTTATTCCACCCAGAAGCGCGTAACTTCCTACTAACGGAAGCACTGCGTGGTGAAGGTGCTTACTTGCGTCGTCCAGATGGTTCTCGCTTTATGAAGGACTTCGATGAGCGCGGTGAACTGGCGCCACGTGATGTGGTTGCTCGTGCAATTGACTTCGAAATGAAGCGCTTAGGTGCCGACTGTATGTATGTTGATATCAGCCACAAGCCTGAAGAATTCATCACAGCGCACTTCCCGATGATCCATACTCGCTTGATGGACTTGGGCATCGACATGACCAAAGAGCCGATCCCTATCGTACCAGCCGCTCACTACACGTGTGGTGGTGTCATGGTGAATAAGCAGGGTCAAACCGACCTAACGAACTTGTATGCGATTGGCGAAGTGAGCTACACCGGCTTACACGGTGCAAACCGAATGGCTTCTAACTCACTGCTTGAGTGTGTGGTTTACGCATGGGCAGCAGCAAAAGATATCGTTGAGAACATCGACCAATCTCAACTGTGCGCTGAACTGCCAGCATGGGATGAAAGCCAGGTCACCAACAGTGATGAAGAAGTTATCATTCAACACAACTGGCACGAACTGCGCCTATTCATGTGGGATTACATGGGCATTGTTCGAACGGATAAACGACTAGAGCGAGCATTGCGTCGCATTCAGATGCTGCAACAAGAAACTCATGAGTACTACAGCTACTTCAAGGTTTCGAATAACCTATTAGAACTGCGTAACTTGCTACAAGTGGCAGAGCTAATGGTTCGTTGTGCAATGCAACGTAAAGAGAGCCGCGGCCTCCACTACACGTTGGATTACCCTGAACTTGCAGAAGACAGTGGCCCAACGATTCTGACGCCAGAGAAACGCCAATCATAATAATTGGTTAAACGTGCTTAGCGAATTAGCCGTCAGCGGAAAATGATTAAACGAAAGGGAGCCGAGTGCTCCCTTTTCTTTTGTCTAACGCTTTCTTTTATCTAATACTTTCTTTCATCGAATAGTTTGGCTTCTCTAGCGCGCTCGTTGTAAGTTCGCCAGAAAATGGCGATATTCTCGCTCGCAACAGCTGTCCCGCCAAAGCAGTACCGAGTGCCCACATTCAAACTGCAATTTAACGAAGAACTGCGCCCAGATCTTATCAACGGACTTGAGTCGGTAAGTTCGGTCATTGAGTCGAATATCACCATCCTCTCTGTAATCAAAACGCCCATAGACACTATTTAGAATCACATGATTGTTTCTGAACAAGCGGATCATTAAAGCTAAGCAATAAAGGCTGGCGGCAAGTGGAATAGAAGACAGGACGATGAAAAACAAAAGGCACCCAAAAATAGTGCCTTTTGCAAATAATGCGGAATACGAAGGGTTAAGCTGAAGCTTAACGAACCTTGCTGAGGTTGTGTGCGACAATTTTATCAACCATTGATGCATGGCCTAGGTTTTCACTGCGTCCGTGGCCCATTACCCAAGTAAACAAATCTGGATCATCACACTCTAATAGAGAAACAAACTCGCGCTGTTCCTGCTCTTGCAATGAATCAAAACACTCTTCGAAAAATGGCATGATGACTACATCAAGTTCTAACATGCCGCGACGGCAACCCCATTTAATTCGTGCTTTCTGCTCTGCAGTGTACATTGGCTATCCTCACCTATAATTTTTCTTTCTCGGAGTGTAACAAGTCATACGCCCTGTAACTACTATGTGAGTCACAGTCCCTATCTAAGCTCACAAAAAAACCTAGGCTGACAAAGAAACAGAACCGGATTAACATAGAGCCAAATAAAATTCTTAGGAAAGATAAAATGGATTGGAAAAACACATTTCAGCCACTCGCTCATACGCAAAATGAATCGCTTCCAGAACTGATGATGACACACGTGTCAGACTGGAGCGCAATCACCATGATAGGCGATGACAAAAAGTCGTACCTACAGGGTCAAGTAACGTGCGATGTCGTCACTCTTCCTAATGATGAATCCACGTTAGGCGCGCACTGTGATGCAAAAGGAAAGGTATGGAGCATCTTCCGCCTGTTCCATCACAATGGCGGTTACGCACTCATGCAGCCTAAATCTGCGATTGAAGTAGAGCTGGTCGAAATCAAAAAATACGCCGTGTTCTCTAAGGTTGATATCGAGCAAACGACAGATGTTGTTATCGGTGTGATGGGCGCGTCTGCGGATCAATATATTGATTCAATTTCAGAAGGCCAAGGTAACGTGCGTGCTATCTCTGGTGGCACAGCGGTTAAAGTCTCAGACAATCGCTGGGCGTTGCTTATTACGGAAGAAGTTGCTGCAACTTTAGTCTCAAGTAGTTCAGCAGAAAAAGTATCAGAAGCACTTTGGCAGTATTATGAAATTCTTGATGCTCAGCCTAACCTATCGAAAGCAGAGCAAAACGAGCACATCCCTCAAGCGCTTAACCTGCAAGCGATTGGTGGAATCAGCTTTTCAAAAGGCTGCTACACAGGTCAAGAAACGGTAGCTCGTGCCAAGTACCGTGGCATGAACAAGCGTGAGATGCGCATTGTTTCAGGAACGACAGCAGAAGTATTGTCTCTAGAGAACCCAATTGAACTAGAGCGTAGCGTGGGTGAGAACTGGCGTGGCGCAGGCCGACTATTAAACGTCTATCAATTTGCTGATAACCGAGCGATTGGTTTGATGGTACTGCCAAACAACCTTGATGACGATGTTCAGCTGCGACTGACCGCGCAGCCTGATCAAACATGGAATATCCTGCCACTGCCGTACAGCCTTGACGACGAGTAACCACGTGGAAACGCAGATTACACAATGGCTGGATCAACAGCAGGTGAATTATCGCCTGCTGATGCAAAGCAAGCCAACCACCAGCATTGAAGAAACTGCACAAGAGCGAGGCATCGACGCCTCTCAAATGGTGAAGTGCATCCTGCTCAAGGATATGGGCAACCAGTATGCGTTAGCCTGTACTGCTGGCGATCGCTCTGTCGACCCCAAGAAAGTACGCTCGGTACTGAATTGCCGTCGAATGACCTGCGTGTCGCTCGCTGATGTTGAAGCGATCACCGGTTTTAAAGTGGGTTGTGTTGGTCCGCTCGCTCTCAAGAGACACATGCCGATCATTTTTGATCCTTCCATTCAAAACAACTCGACCGTAACCATTAGCTCCGGCGACCGAATGGCTGGCGTTGCGCTGGATCTCAATGATCTTATGGCGCTATGTGCACCGACCGTCGCGGACATCAGTCGATGATCGTTTAGATCATGCTTCGCAAACTTCATTTTAATATTTCATTGAGTACATTTTTAGTGTGAACCTCGTCATAAGAAGAACACACCATTAATAAATAGTTACTCAAAATAAAAGCATAAGTAGTCACAAAGTTAAATTTGCGTTATTGTAAATTTACTGACTAGCTATTAAGCAAATCAGTGCAAGTGAATCCACTGAGTAACATCAGTATCCACTTTTGTGTAATGCATCTGTGACTATTCGCCCGTTTTAGACGGGCTTTTTTTTGTCCGAAATTTACAATTTGATTACACAAACAAAAAAATCCCGCCTATTCTTATACTTGTAACATTATCACTGCTTAATACTGAACAGAAAAGTTCACGGCAGTTCACTACTCAGTATTATTTTGGGGAGGAGCTCACGTAAAAATAGATATTTACTGAAGAAAGTGCTTAGAACAGCACAAATATCTAATTAACGTCAACGCTACTGCATATAACTCCATGCTTATCACAATTATTATCTCGGAGTTTTTCTATAATATGCAGGCTAGGTAAATATAAGGATAATTAAGAATGAGACTGTTTAAGCGCTATACACCGAGTATGATTGCTAAACATGTAAGTCGACTTTTCAAAGGACGAATCTACATTTACGGCGTAGGAAAATTTGAGTTTGATAACGGTAAGCTAGTGCTACCAGACCGAGCAGAAAAACGTCACTTTCAAACAGTGAAAGAAATAAATAGTGAAATCATGAAACTGCGCTGCGCGTACGCATGACCTGATTATCTACAGAATTAAAAACAAAAAGGGTTGGCATTATGCCAACCCTTTTTTCGTACCAATTTTCGTATCAATGATGATTCGATAAACCACCAGAACACTATGTCATTATCGATGAGTCACTGGACGCTTAGCTAAGTCAGGAAGATTGCCAGACAAACCCAGTGCGCGCTTCATGATCTCATCTTTCGCACCCGGTAATTGGCCCGCTAGCTTCATACCAATACCACGAATCAGCTTCTTAGCTGGGTTATCGCCTTCAAACAGATCTTTGAAGCCCTGCATTGAAGCAATCATTTTCGCCGCCTCTGCTTTTCTCCAGCGCTCGTAGCCGCGAAGATTACGCTTGGTGCCAATATCCTCACCCGCAGACCATAGCTTTAACAGCTCTTGCGCTAAACTTGCTGCGTCTAATAAGCCAAGGTTCACACCCTGCCCTGCTAATGGGTGAATGGTATGAGCAGCATCACCAACCAAAGCCACACGCTCTACCGCAAAGTCACGCGCATAACGCATGCGCAGTGGGAAGGCAAAACGGTCACCAACCACTTCGCACAATCCAAGCTTCGAGTCGAACTCTGCCGTTAGCTGCTTATTAAAATCAACATCCGACATGGATACCAGCTTCTCGGCACGATTTGGTTCCGTAGACCAAACAATCGAGCTCATGTTGCTTGGTTGCATTGGTAGGAATGCCAATGGGCCTTGAGGCGTGAAGATTTGACGAGCAACGCTGTGGTGCGGCTCTGTGGTTTTGATGTTCGCGACAATCGCACTGTGTCCGTAATCCCAATGTGTTAATGGGATATCTTGCTGCTTACGAACCCAAGAGTTTGCGCCGTCTGCTCCAACAACTAACTTAGCTGTCAGTGCTTGACCATTGTCCAATGTTAACCAAGCTTCACTTTCACCAATCGCCATCGTTTTACACGTTGCGGGCATATACAGGCTGACGTTGTCTTGTTTCTTAACCTGATCAAGCAGCGCTAATTGAATCACACGGTTTTCAACGATATGACCAAGATTAGGCTGAGCCAAGCGTGTCGAGTCAAACTCAATACGAGCGAAACTGTCTTGTTCCCACACTTCCATCGCTTGATACGGTGCAGCGCGTCTTTGTTCGATACCTTGCCATGCACCTAGGTTACGAAGAATCACTTCACTAGAACGACTCAACGCGGATACACGCACATCAGGCAGCTCACTCAGCCCTTCACTAGGCGCTCTGCCTTCAATGACAGCGATTCTTAGGTCACTGTCTTTTAGGGCAGCAGCAAGCGCTAGGCCAACCATGCCACCACCAACAATCGCGATATCAACACTTTGCATCATTATTTATTACCTTATCTTTCTACTAGGCCAAGCGTATGACGCAAAAGTGGACCTTTAAGTGGTGGAAGGTTATCTATTACGGCTAACCCAAGATTACGCCCAATGCGAGCGGTCATATAATCGTTTGAGAACAGGTGAACTAGGCTTGAAGTCAACGTGATCGTTGCGTCTCGGTCTTGTTCTCTACGCTTTCTAAAGTTAACAAGACCACGGTAACGACCTACATCATCTAACTGGGTACACAACTCTTCTGCCAAGGAAGCCACATCTCGGATGCCTAGGTTAAAGCCTTGCCCCGCAATTGGGTGAAGCGTTTGAGCAGCATTACCAACAATGGCAAATCGATGAGAGATATTTTGCTGTCGGTGACGAAGAATCAGAGGGTAACTCGCGCGCTTGCCGACCTTCTCTAATCGGCCAAGTCGCCAGCCAAAGTCATTCTGCAATTGCTCAAGAAATTCATTGTCGTTTAGCGTCATCACTTTTTGTGCTTGCTCTGGTGTTAAACACCAAACCAGCGATAAACGGTTGTCACTCATCGGTAATAGAGCAACTGGCCCATGATGGGTAAAACGCTCAAATGCGCGACCTTGGTGAGGTTCACTCGCCACAATATTGGCAATCACAGCGACTTGCTCAAAGTCATGCTCACTCAATGAGATATTGAGCTGTTGGCAACAGGTTGAGATTGCACCGTCAGCAGCAACCAGTAACTTAGTGGTTACTGTTTGCCCACTTGTCAGTTCAATCGTCGTCAACGCTTCTTCACGTTCAACTTTACTAACAGACTCAGGACAAAGCATGGTAATTGCCGCTTCTGATTCAAGTTTCTGCTGATAGATTCGACCCACATCTGCTAACTCGACCACGTAGCCAAGCGCATCTACAGCAAGCTCTTCACTGTAGATGTCTGTCATTCCGGCATGCCCGCGATCCGAAACATGGATATCTTTAATCGGGGTCGCGACCGGAGCGATAGATTGCCATAAGCGCAAAGAATCCAGGATCTGCACCGTGCCATAGGACAAAGCAATCGAACGAGAATCAAACCCAGGGTGAGCTTGATGATCAACCTGATAAGGCTCCACTACCGCAATCGACAGTGAACCTTGGCTTAGGTGATTCAAAGCAAGGGCTAAGGTTGCCCCTGCCATTGCGCCACCAGCAATTACAACATCATACTGAGCCATCATAACCTCAAACCGGCCAACGAATTAATGAATGGTAGGCGCCGCATCTTCAGATGGGCGAGCACCAAATTCAGCATGAATCGTTAGTGCACACGCTTTTACGTGCTCAATAACGTGCTCTAGAAGCTGCGCTTGCTCTTCCAGATCATCTTCTTCGTCAATGCCTAGCTTAGCCATCTCTTCTAGATCAGCTAATGCTTCTTTTGTACTGTCAGACGCTTTGTTCAATTGAGCGCCAACCAAGCCTAGACCAGTAATGAAATGGTTAATCCAATCAGACACACCATCAGCCAAGTCAAATAGGCTTGCGCTTGCGTCTTCGTCAGGCAGCAACATAGACAATTCCATACCCGAACCTGTGATTTCACTGGTCGTTACTTTCAGTGTCGCTTCCGCTAGCGTTAATGCGCGATCTGGCCAACCCATGCCTTCATTGGTGTAATCGAAGATCAGTGGTTGCCAGCTTTTATCTGCAAGGCTTAAGCCTCCGCTTAACATACCCGTTAATAAACCGTGCATCTCAGCAGGGGTTACGGCTAGACTTGCCGATTGAAGTTCAGTCGCAACCGTTAGGTAGTCAGGTAAAGTAGTTTCGCTCATCAGATAGCTCGCTCAGTTATTCTTTATATCGATAGTATAATCGTACCACTTCACCCCAATTCTGGTAAGCATCGATCCCCAGCAATTGAAGGATGACTGACTACCAATTGTTCAATTTGCTGAATTACTGTGTGCTCAAGCTCTCATTTACAAACAGTCACTCTGAAAAGCTTGAATCTTAATAGCGGTTTACCTATAGTTTCTCCCTCAGAGGAGATTGCTTCCTCATCGGTACTTGCACTTTTTCTTTCTCAAAAAATGGCGAAGGGCAACAGCCTTAAAATAGCGCGTTAAAGAGTTCATCCATCATGAGTAATCAAGCGGTAGACGTTGAAATATTAGGAAAACTGACTCGAGTGAATTGTCCACCAGGGCAAGAAGAGTCATTGATTGCAGCGGCGGCCGATCTTGATAATCGATTGAAAGAGATGGCTGAACGTACTAAGGTAACCAATGAAGTGAAGCTGCTGACTATCGCAGCTCTGAATATTTGCTACGAATTACAAACCAAGAAGTTTGAAGCAAATGATGAACAAAACGCACTGACCGAGCGAATGGAACAGCTCACGACATCACTTTCAGATGTCCTCAGTAAAGTTAAGCACGGACAGCAATAGCGTACACAAAATTTACCCTGGAGTGTTTGTCAGAGGATTCACGTCCCCGAGCCGATAAGCAATCCCTAAGGGTTAGTACTTGAGTGCTATTGAGCATGCTCGGCCCGACCGAGAAGCCTACGGTAATCATTGCTGATCCGCCTTGAACTCGCTGGTTCAAGGGCCATCTATTCTCAACGGCACTTTGGGGTATCCCTTCTTATGAAGACGCTCACACGCAGCGAATTTCGCAAACAGATCCGTATCAAACGCAATGCCTTATCTGGCGACCAACAAACTCAATCCGGTATCGACTTAGTTAAGCAGTGCATGCAGCTTGATGAAATTCAGTCTGCTCAGCATATTGCCCTCTATATCTCTATCGATGGCGAACTCGATACTCAGCCTTTAATCGAATGGTTATGGGCGCAAGGTAAGGAAACTTATTTACCAGTATTGCACCCCTTCTCTGCCGGGCACCTGCTGTTTTTACACTACTCGCCAACCACACCGACGGTCTTGAATAAGTACGGTATTGTCGAACCTCAGCTCAATCAAATGCTGGTTAAACCTTGTCAGCAACTCGACCTTATTCTTACGCCCCTTGTCGGCTTTGACTCCCATGGCCATCGTTTAGGTATGGGCGGCGGATATTACGATCGCACCTTGGCAAAGTGGTTCGAGACGGGCGAAGGTGCAGCTCCTATTGGTTTGGCTCATGATTGCCAACATGTTGATACGCTACCGATTGAAGAATGGGACATTCCGTTACCTAAAATCGTGACTCCGAGTAAAACTTGGCAATGGGAAAACAACCATTAAAGCGCTATAATCGCGCCGCAAACGTTAACCTCGATATAGAAACGTTAACTCAATATCTAAACGTTAACTTCATCATTACGCAAACGATCAATTCAAAGCGCAAGACCTTATTCAGGAGAATGGCATGACTCAAGATGAAATGAAAAAAGCAGCTGGCTGGGCAGCACTTCAATATGTTGAAGAAGGCAGCATTGTAGGTGTAGGTACTGGCTCTACAGTAAATCACTTCATCGACGCACTAGGCACAATGAAAGACAAAATCAAAGGTGCGGTTTCAAGCTCTGTTGCTTCAACGCAGCGACTAGAAGAGCTAGAGATCAAAGTGTATGAGTGTAACGATGTCGCTAAGCTAGACATCTATGTTGATGGCGCAGATGAAATCAACCCAACTCGCGATATGATCAAAGGCGGCGGCGCTGCTTTGACTCGTGAAAAAATCGTAGCGGCTATCTCTGATAAGTTTGTGTGTATTGTTGACGGTACTAAAGCAGTTGATGTGTTGGGTAAATTCCCACTGCCTGTTGAAGTAATCCCAATGGCACGTTCATACGTGGCACGTGAGTTGGTTAAGCTTGGTGGTGACCCAGTTTACCGCGAAGGCTGCACAACCGATAACGGCAACGTGATCCTAGATGTGTACGGCATGGCGATCGAAAACCCGAAACAACTAGAAGATATCATCAATGGTATAGCTGGTGTGGTGACGGTTGGTCTGTTCGCTCACCGTGGTGCTGATGTGGTTATCACCGGCACGCCTGAAGGTGCAAAAATCGAAGAATAAATAATAGAAGATTGAGTTTTTCTGTTACTTCATTACATACGGTGCCCTAGGGCGCCGTTTTTTTTGCTTTATTGCTGTAAAATTATGTCTTATTCCGTAATTTTCTTACCCAAAACATTTTTTTTTTGTTACTTTATTGTTCAGAAGACGCACAGGGAAAACGTTTGTCTCCTAACAAAGTGGTGAATTTGTTCCCCTTTCAGCCATTTTGTAGCACGTGCGCCGCATTTGCCCAACCTTTCCATTTTAAGGACGAGAACAATGGCCAAAGTTTCACTGGAAAAAGAAAAAATTAAAATTCTACTTCTAGAAGGTCTTCACCCTTCTTCTGTAGAAGTACTGCAAGCCGCTGGTTACACAAACATTGAGTACCACAAAGGCTCGCTACCGGAAGATGAACTTCTTGAAGCAGTAAAAGATGCTCATTTCATTGGTATTCGTTCTCGCACTAATATCTCCCAAGAAGTTATTGATGCAGCTGAAAAGCTGGTTGCCGTCGGTTGTTTCTGTATTGGTACTAACCAAGTCAACCTTCAAGCAGCAGCAAAACGCGGTATCCCTGTGTTCAACGCACCGTTCTCAAACACTCGAAGCGTTGCTGAGCTCGTTCTTGGTCAGGTTCTATTGCTACTACGTGGCATTCCAGAAAAGAACGCGCTTGCACACCGTGGCATCTGGAAAAAGAGTGCCGACAACTCTTACGAAGCCCGTGGTAAGCGTTTAGGTATTATTGGCTACGGTCACATCGGTACTCAACTGGGTATTATTGCTGAAAACCTTGGCATGCGTGTTTACTTCTACGACATTGAAAACAAACTGTCTTTAGGTAACGCAACCCAAGTTCATACCATGACGGAATTACTGAACAAGTGTGACGTAATCTCTTTGCATGTACCTGAAACCAACGAAACAAAAGACATGATGGGTAAAGAAGAGTTCGAGCGCATGAAGCCTGGTTCTATCTTTATCAACGCAGCTCGTGGCACGGTAGTCGATATTCCTGCTCTGTGTGGCGCTCTGGAGTCTGGACACCTTGCAGGTGCGGCTATTGATGTTTTCCCAACAGAACCAAAAACCAATGCAGACCCGTTTGAGTCTCCATTAATGCAGTTCGATAACGTGATCCTAACGCCTCACGTGGGTGGTTCAACTCAAGAAGCACAAGAGAACATTGGTGTTGAAGTTGCTGGTAAGCTAGCGAAATACTCTGATAACGGCTCTACGCTATCAAGTGTTAACTTCCCTGAGGTATCACTACCACTGCATACTGGAACGTCTCGTTTATTACACATTCACGAAAACCGCCCAGGCATCCTAACTCAAATCAACACCATCTTCGCTGAGGAAGGGATCAACATCGCGGGTCAATACCTACAGACTGCGGCTGATATGGGTTATGTCGTTATCGATGTAGAAGCCGATCGCTCTGAAGAAGCACTGCTTAAACTGAAAGAGATCGAAGGCACAATCCGTGCTCGTCTTCTTCACTAATCATCGCACTCAAAATGCATAAAAAAGGCTCTCATCATGAGAGCCTTTTTAGCATTTGGCCTATCGTAGGTAATTAGGTCGTCATGATCCAAAACCTTCTATAGCACTGTCATTACTCTTCGATCTGGTAGATCACATTCACGCGATCACGAATGGTGATCGTTGAGTCTTCATAAGAGTTCGATTCTGTTCTTGCATCCATCGCCATTGAACGCATGAGTACTGGCTGAGAAGATTGAGCGTTGTAATCCACGCGCCATACATCACCTAACTCGCGCTCAAAACCACTCGCCAATGATTTAGCTTTTGATGTCGCATCTTTAATGGCTTCTAAGCGCGCTTGCTCTTGATACTTAGCTTGGTCGCGAACTTGCAGTTGGATGTTGTCGATCTGATTAATGCCTTCTCCAATCGCAATATCCATGTACTCATTAAGATTAGCTAGCTCAGTCACTTGAACGGTCACATTACGTGAGGCGCGGTAGCCAACCAGTTCCGGTTTGCCATCTTTCGGGTAATGATATTGAGGAGATAAATACAGGTTAGAGCTGTGTACACTCGCCTCATCAACACCAGCTTGATGCAGCTTGTTTAGAAAGCCTGTCACGACTTTATCAACGGTATTTTTAGCCTGTTCAGCAGTCATCGTCGATTCCACGACTCTCACAGAGAATGTCGCCATATCAGGTGTAGCGATCACTTCACCATAGCCTGTCGTTGAAATATGAGGAAAGGATGGAGAGTCAGCCAATGATGGAAAACTCACAGCACTCAACGCCGCAGTAAGAGTAAGAGACGTTGCTAACATCTTTGGTACAAGCTTCATTAGGTATAACCTATGCTAAACAAATGTCCTTTCATCATAGAGCAATTTATCGTTTAGCCAATCCAGAGCACACACTTCTAACAGAACTTTGACGCTGAAAAAACCAACAGTTTACTGAGGTAAGTGATTGTGAGCAAAACTCAATATTGCTTGGGATACCTCTTTTAATACTCCGCTCTCAAGCTGCCAATGGTGCCAATAGATGCGATAAGAGAGCAGAAAGCCAGGGGTAATATCAATCAGAGCACCAGACTCGAGCTCATCGATAATCTGTAATCGGGGGATCAAGCAATAGGCTACACCCGATAATGCCAAGCGCACAAATGCTTCTGAACTGCCGACTGTATGATTGATCACACTGTCTCTCGGGACGTTAAAATGATCATGCAGAAACTTCTTATGCAGATCATCGTATTGATCATAGGAAACCGCAGGTGCTTTGCTTAAGGTGGCGTAGTTTACGCCCTCTGCAAAGTAACGCTGATGAAAGTCAGGGCTAGCCACGCACACATAATCCATCCTACCGAGATAGTCAGCACTGCAGCCAGGAATCGCTTGAGACTCCAAACTGATTGCACCGGCCACCTCGCCACTTTTAATCTTTTCAATGGTTCTCGACTCACCATGAATCGCGAGGTTCAACTCGACTTGGCGAGACTTAATCACATCCGACAAAGCTGGTAGCAACCATGTCGCCAAACTATCAGCGTTGGTGGCTATGGATATCGATAGTGGTTGATTACCCTCTTCATTCATCAACTCAGGCACAAGCTCGTGCTCTAACAAACGAACACGGCGATATAAGCCCAGTAGTTTTTTACCCGCAGGCGTTGGCCTAGGCGGGCTTTCTCTCACCAAGGCTGGCTGAGCCAACCACTTTTCCAGCTGTTTGATGCGTTGAGATACCGCCGACTGGGAGATATATAACTGCTCAGCAGCCCTTTCGAAGCTACGTTGTTTTACTACAGCATCCAGTGCTTCAATCCATTTATAATCCAATCCGCGCATCAATTTGCTTCCTTTTTAAGCTAACTCACCACCACATTAGCAACTCTAATAATGGATTAAAATCATTAATTATACTTATTTAAAGGGTCAGAGTATCTTCGCCATATAGCACGTAAATATCGTTAAATAAGTGGAGGTTAAAATGAGTTTTTGGGTTTTATTACAAGGTTTTGGTCTAGGGGCAAGTATGATTATCCCTATTGGCGCTCAGAATGCGTACGTCCTAAATCAAGGGATAAAACGCAATCATCATTTAACGACAGCAACGATTTGTAGCCTGCTCGATACTCTGTTTATCTCATTAGGCATTTTTGGCGGCGGAGCGATCTTGTCGCAAAATGAATTACTGCTTACCTCAGTGACACTAGGTGGCATCGCTTTTCTGACTGTGTATGGTTTGCTCTCACTACGCAGTGCATTCAAAGTGCGCACCAGTGATGAGTCGAAAGGTGAGATATTAGCGCGTGGCAAGCGCACCGTTATTTTAGGGGCATTGGCAGTAACAGTATTAAACCCACATCTCTATTTGGATACCGTGGTAATTCTTGGATCCATTGGTGGGCAATTTGAAGGCAACGACAGAATTGCATTTGCTATGGGGACTATATTGGCTTCGTTCGTCTGGTTCTATTCTTTGTCATTAGGCGCTGCAAAACTAGGCCCGACGCTATCTAAACCTAAGGTTAAGAAAGGCATTGATATCGCAGTCGCAACCATGATGTTCGCCATAGCAGCTGTGCTTACCAATGGACTTATTGAACAATACTGGTAAATCTGTTTTTCTTAGAAAACCAACAAAAAAGGCGGATAACCTAAGTTATCCGCCTTTCCTTATAAAAGCTTATAGTTATAAAAACTAACTAGAAATTAAGCTTCTACTTTATTCATGTGTACATCCATTTGCGGGAATGGGATTTCGATACCTTCATTATCCAAGCCTTCTTTGATTGCTTGCATCAGGTCGAAGTAAACATTCCAGTACTCTGTAGTGCTAACCCATGGGCGAACAACAAAGTTTACTGAAGAGTCTGCTAGTGTGTGAACACCAACTTGAACACCTGGCTCTTTCAGTACACGCTCATCAGATTCACAAATCTTAGTCAGTAGCGCTTTTGTCTTTTGAAGATCAGCGTTGTAAGAAACCCCAATCATTAGATCAATACGACGCGTATCATGACGAGAATAGTTTGTGATTGGGCTGCCGATAACGCTACCGTTAGGTACTACAACCATTTTGTTGTCTGGCGTTGTTAGAACCGTTTGGAAGATTTGAATAGAATCAACTGAACCTGCCACACCACCAATTTCCACATAGTCACCAGACTTAAATGGACGGAATGCAACGATAAGTACACCAGCAGCAAAGTTAGATAGTGAGCCTTGTAGTGCAAGACCAACGGCTAAACCAGCCGCACCAATAACAGCAACTACAGATGCCGTTTGAACACCTAAACGACCAAGTGCAGCAATTAAAACAATCACAAACAACAAGTAACGAACTAAACCATGGACGAACTCCACAACTGCTCGGTCCATTTTCTTCTTCTGAAGAACCTTAGACACGCTATTCGCTACTGCTTTAACAATAAGGTTACCAATAAATAGAATTATCAGTGCTGAAATGATATTTACGCCATATTGGATAAATAAATCTGAATTATTTGTTAACCACTGCTCTGCTTGAGACAAACCATCCACAAGTGGAGTCTCAATCGCTGTCGAACTATCAGCCATAATGTGCATCCTCTATATAATATGCTATGGGCTAAACTGCCTTAAGCCTCATTTACTCTGCAATATAATAAACAGTGTAATTACCGTTAAGTCATTGTGTTAAAAGTAAATTAAAGCCAAGTCCTTTTTATAAACTGAACCAAGTTCAGTTTTTCGGCACGATATCCTATCTTTGACAGATTGCAAAGTCATATTTATGTAAGCTTTTGAATTATTAAAACTTACCGATAAACACAAATACCGATAACTAAAAGACTACGAAATTTATTCACCGCACGCTAGGTTTTTCACATATTTAGTACAAGTTTTTATCAGATATAAAAAAACCCGCTCAATGAGCGGGTTTTTAAAACTTAAAGAGTACTTAATTCAAAGAATTATAGTACGTCTACAGCGTTAAGGTCAGCAAATGCTTTCTCTAGACGAGCAACCATTGAAGCTTGACCAGCACGTAGCCATACGCGTGGATCGTAGTACTTCTTGTTTGGAGCAGCTTCGCCAGTTGGGTTGCCGATTTGACCTTGTAGGAAATCGAAGTTGTCAGCAGAGTACTGACGGATACCGTCCCAAGTTGCCCACTGTGTATCAGTATCGATGTTCATTTTGATAACACCGTAGCCGATAGACTCTTGGATTTCTGCTTCAGAAGAACCAGAACCACCGTGGAATACGAAGTTTAGAGCGTTAGGTGCGATACCGAACTTCTCTGCACAGTATGCTTGAGAGTCACGTAGGATAGTTGGAGTAAGTACAACGTTACCAGCTTGGTAAACACCGTGTACGTTACCGAAAGATGCAGCGATAGTGAAACGTGGGCTAACAGCCATTAGTTTCTCGTAAGCGTATGCTACGTCTTCTGGAGAAGTGTAAAGCTCAGATGCGTCCATATCAGAGTTATCAACGCCATCTTCTTCACCACCAGTACAACCAAGTTCGATCTCGATTGTCATGTTCATTTTAGCCATGCGCTCTAGGTACTTAGCACATGTTTCGATGTTCTCTTCTAGAGACTCTTCAGAAAGGTCTAGCATGTGAGAAGAGAATAGAGGCTTACCAGTTTGTGCGAAGAACTCTTCACCAGCGTCTAGTAGACCGTCGATCCATGGAAGAAGTTTCTTAGCAGCGTGGTCAGTGTGCAGGATAACTGGAACACCGTAAGCTTCAGCTACAGCGTGTACGTATTTTGCACCAGCTACAGCGCCAAGAACTTGTGCGCCTTGACCTTCAAGTTTAACGCCTTTACCTGCGAAGAATGCAGCGCCGCCGTTAGAGAACTGAACAACTACTGGAGCTTTAACTTTAGCAGCTGCTTCTAGTACTGCGTTTACAGAGTCAGTACCAACAACGTTTACAGCAGGAAGAGCAAATTTGTTTTCTTTTGCTACTTCAAATACTTTCTGTACGTCATCGCCAGAAATCACACCAGGTTTTACAAAATCGAAGATCTTAGACATGGAAATAGTCCTATTTATTCTATCGTTTTAAGATTAAAAAACTTAAGTTTAAAAACTTGCAATCGTTTGCTCACAACTTATGCCATTCTAGCAAAAAAGTGTGATATGCAGCAAACGTTAAAAGGCGAGATTCACATCTCGCCTTTCTAAATCAATTATGCTTTAGCACGCTCTTCAAGCATTGCTACTGCAGGAAGTACTTTACCTTCAACGAATTCAAGGAAAGCGCCACCGCCAGTAGAGATGTAAGAAACGTCAGCTTTGATACCGAACTTATCGATAGCTGCTAGCGTGTCACCACCACCTGCTACAGAGAAACCTGCAGACTCAGCGATTGCTTTAGAGATACCAGCTGTACCCGCTTCGAAGTTCTTGAATTCGAATACGCCTACAGGGCCGTTCCAAAGGATTGTTTTCGCGTTGCCGATGATTTCAGCTAGTGCCGCAGTTGAATCTGGACCAAGGTCGAAGATCATGTCGTCGTCTTGAACTTCAGAAACGTGCTTGATTTCAGCTTCTGCGTTTTCGTCGAATGCTTTAGCACATGCAACGTCAGTTGCTACTGGGATAGCACACTCTTTCATTAGCTTTTGAGCCGTTTCAACTAGGTCAGCTTCGTATAGAGACTTACCTACGTTGTGGCCTTCAGCAGCGATGAATGTGTTCGCGATACCACCACCAACAACAAGCTGGTCAGCAATTTTAGAAAGAGATTCTAGAACGGTTAGTTTAGTAGAAACTTTAGAACCACCAACGATAGCCACTAGTGGGCGAGCTGGGTTGTCCATTGCTTTACCAAGCGCTTCAAGCTCAGCAGCTAGAAGAGGGCCAGCACATGCTACAGGAGCGTAAGTACCAACGCCGTGTGTAGAAGCTTGAGCACGGTGAGCTGTACCGAATGCATCCATTACAAAGATGTCACATAGTGCAGCGTATTGCTTAGAAAGTGCTTCTTCGTTCTTCTTCTCGCCTTTGTTGAAACGAACGTTTTCAAGAACAACAAGTTCACCAGCGTTTAGCTCTAGGCCGTTTACGTAATCTTTAGCTAGTTTAACTTCGCAGTCTAGTGCGTCGTTTAGGTAGTTAACTACAGGAGCTAGAGAGAACTCTTCGTTGTATTCGCCTTCAGTAGGACGACCAAGGTGAGAAGTAACCATTACCTTTGCGCCAGCTTCTAGGCAAAGTTTGATAGTTGGTAGAGATGCAAGGATACGTGCATCTGAAGTTACTTTACCGTCTTTTACTGGTACGTTTAGGTCAGCACGGATAAATACGCGTTTACCTGCAAGTTCCAGGTCAGTCATCTTGATCACAGACATGATTTGTCCTCTCAAATTTAAATAAATATAAAGTTTTGGAAACTCAGCAACCCTGCTAAGCCTATAAATTATTCAACTGGTAATTCTTTCACTACTCATAATATGTGGACTCTTAGTATTTATTTCAAGCTAAAAAATAAATAATCCGCACATTTGCTTCTAGGTCTTACTTCTTGCCTTCAGAAGCTTGCATTGCAAGAACCGTATCCAGCATTCGGTTCGCAAAGCCCCATTCATTATCACACCACACTAGCATTTTAACTAAGTGGCCGTTGCTCACTCGCGTTTGTGAACCATCAACGATTGCGCTATGGGGATCGTGATTAAAGTCGATGGAAACGAGCGGCGCTTCAGTATAGTCAACTATATTGTGTAATGTACACTGGGATGCATTAACAATGGTTTGATTTACGTCATTAACTTTCACATTTGCATTAATTGTGACACTTAAATCCATCGCTGTTACGTTTACCGTCGGCACACGCACAGATATAGCTTCAAATTTGTTGGAAAATTTCGGGAAGATTCTTTCAATACCTTTATGCAACTTGGTATCGACAGGAATGATCGATTGGCTTGCTGCTCGAGTACGACGCAAATCGCTGTGGTACGCATCGATAACTTGTTGATCATTCATTGAAGAGTGAATAGTCGTAATCGTACCGGACTCGATACCAAAGGCGTCATCAAGAACCTTAATGATAGGGACAATACAGTTGGTGGTGCACGAACCATTGGAAACGATTTGGTGGTCCGCTTCGATGGTATCGTGGTTCACACCATAGATAATGGTGTTATCGAGGTCATTGGCACCGGGGTGAGAAAACAGTACCTTTTTCGCCCCTGCAGCAATGTGCGCGAGGCCGTCATCTCGGCAACCATAAACACCGGTACAATCGAGAACGATATCCACCTCAAGGTCACGCCAAGGCAACAGCTCAATATCAGCAAGATGTAAGATACGAATGGTATCAAACTCACCCTTGTCTTCAGCACCAATGCCATGATGGACATAAATGTGCTCTTGATCGTTAGAGATTTTCTTACCGAAGCGGCCGTGACTGGTGTCGTACTGCAATAGGTGAGCCATAGCGTCAGGCTGAGCAAGCTCATTGACCGCTACTACTTTGATTTGTTGGCTTTTGCCACTTTCATAGACAGCGCGCAATACATTACGCCCTATTCGTCCAAATCCATTTATCGCGACTTTTAGCATAGTTCCGTACATCTAACCAAAATTTCGTGCAACAGATGATAACTGAATCCTACCCAAAAGGCATTACTTGAATAACTCAGCTTGTTCATGACAGATTGATCTGTTGCTTATAGAGATGAGTCTAGGAGAAACAAATCCCAGAGACAAAAAACCGAGCTCAGCGCTCGGTTTTTTTATTCATTTCATTGTTAGCACTAAGCTAGCAATCAATGATTAAGCAAGAAGCTCTTTCGCGGTGTTTACTACGTTTTCAGTAGTGAAACCGAACATCTTGAATAGCTCGCCTGCTGGTGCAGATTCGCCGAACGTTGTCATACCTATGATCTTGCCACCGAAACCAACGTACTTGTACCAGAAGTCAGCGATGCCAGCTTCTACTGCGATACGAGCAGTAACGTCAGATGGAAGTACAGACTCACGGTATTCAGCATCTTGCTTGTCGAACGCGTCAGTTGCAGGCATAGATACTACGCGTACTGCTTTACCTTCAGCGGTTAACTGTGCAGCAGCTTCAACAGCAAGCTCAACTTCAGAACCTGTTGCAATGATGATTAGCTCAGGCTTGCCTTCACAATCTTTCAGGATGTAACCACCCTTAGCGATGTTAGCTACTTGCTCAGCATTACGATCTTGTTGTGCAAGGTTTTGACGAGAGAAGATTAAAGATGAAGGACCATCTTTACGCTCAATAGCCAGTTTCCAAGCAACAGCAGACTCAACTTGGTCACATGGGCGCCATGTGCTCATGTTTGGCGTTAGACGTAGAGAAGCGATCTGTTCAACCGGTTGGTGAGTAGGACCATCTTCGCCTAAGCCGATAGAGTCGTGCGTGTAAACTTGGATGTTCTGAACTTTCATCAGAGCAGCCATACGCATTGCGTTACGCGCGTATTCCATGAACATTAGGAACGTTGCGCCGTATGGTACGAAACCACCGTGCAGAGCGATGCCGTTCATGATAGCCGTCATACCGAATTCACGTACACCGTAGTGGATGTAGTTACCAGAGAAGTCAGTTGCTTCAAGAGACTTAGAGCCAGACCACATAGTTAGGTTGGAAGGCGCTAGGTCAGCAGAGCCGCCCATGAATTCTGGAAGCATTTGACCAAACGCTTCTAGAGCATTTTGAGATGCTTTACGTGAAGCAATGTTTGCAGGGTTAGCTTGAAGATCAGCAATGATTGCGTTTGCTTTCTCTTCCCATTGTGCTGGAAGTTCACCGTTAGTACGACGTTTGAATTCTGCTGCTAGCTCTGGGTAAGCCGCTGCGTATGCGTCAAACTTAGCATTCCACGCCGCTTCTTTTGCTGCGCCCGCTTCTTTCGCATTCCACTCAGCTGCGATATCTGCTGGGATTTCGAAAGGACCGTGTTCCCAACCAAGTGCTGCTTTAGTTGCTGTAATTTCATCAGCACCTAGTGGAGCGCCATGGCAGTCGTGCGTACCAGCTTTGTTTGGAGAACCAAAACCGATGATAGTTTTAGTACAGATAAGCGTTGGACGAGGGTCTGCTTTAGCTGCTTCGATAGCTGCATTGATTGCTTCCGGATCGTGACCGTCTACTGCTGGGATTACGTGCCAGCCGTATGCTTCAAAACGCTTAGGAGTATCGTCAGAGAACCAACCTTCCACTTCACCATCGATAGAGATACCGTTGTCATCCCAGAAAGCAACTAGCTTACCAAGACCTAGCGTACCAGCTAGTGAACATGCTTCGTGAGAGATACCTTCCATCAGACAGCCATCACCCATGAATGCATAAGTGTAGTGGTCTACGATGTCGTGGCCTTCTTTGTTGAACTGTGCAGCCAGTGCTTTCTCTGCCATTGCCATACCAACAGCGTTAGTGATGCCTTGACCTAGAGGACCCGTCGTTGTCTCGATACCAGGAGCGTAACCGTACTCTGGGTGACCAGGAGTCTTAGAGTGCAGTTGACGGAAGTTTTTCAGATCTTCAATTGAAAGCTCGTAGCCTGCAAGGTGAAGCAGAGAGTAAATCAACATTGAACCATGGCCGTTAGACAGGATAAAACGGTCGCGGTCAGCCCACTCTGGGTTTGCTGGGTTGTGGTTCAAGTGGCCACGCCAAAGAACTTCAGCGATGTCAGCCATACCCATAGGTGCGCCTGGGTGGCCTGAATTTGCTTGTTGAACACCGTCCATGCTAAGTGCGCGGATTGCATTGGCTAGATCTTTACGAGAAGGCATGTCTGCTCCTGGATACATAAGCGATTTAAAAAAGAGATAGTGCTAATGTTTTCATTTTAATTAGCGCGGGTATTCTCTCAAACGACTATTGCGACTGCAAACGTTTTACTGGCATTTTAACGGTCATTTTTCGCAATTTTCGAACATTTACATCACTTGGCAGTGGCTTATCTCAATCGATACGCAAACGATTAGTTATGACATATCATAAAAAAGAGCTTGTAATTCGACCGCTGGAATTTAGAATAGCCGTCTAGATGTAGAAACACCTACAAAATATACTGTATTTAATGGCGCGCTTCCTAGCTTGCGACGCCATAAACTATTTACACCAAAAACTAAAAGTGGAGCTCTCATGGCTAAGCACCTATTCACTTCTGAATCTGTTTCAGAAGGCCATCCAGATAAAATTGCAGACCAAATCTCTGATGCTGTTCTTGATGCCATCTTGGAACAAGATCCAAAAGCACGTGTTGCTTGTGAGACTTACGTTAAAACCGGCATGGTTATGGTTGGCGGTGAAGTAACAACGTCTGCATGGGTTGATATCGAAGAAATCACTCGTGAAACAGTACGTGAAATTGGTTACGTTCATTCTGATATGGGCTTTGACGCTGACTCTTGTGCTGTTCTAAACACAATTGGTAAGCAGTCTCCAGACATCAACCAAGGTGTTGATAAAGAAGACCCTAAAGAGCAAGGCGCAGGCGACCAAGGCATCATGTTTGGTTACGCGACTAACGAAACACCAATCCTAATGCCGGCTCCAATTACTTACTCTCACCTTCTTGTTAAGAAGCAAGCTGAAGTACGTAAGAGCGGTAAACTTGACTTCCTTCGCCCTGATGCGAAATCTCAAGTTACGTTCCAATACGACCAAGGTAAAATCGTTGGTATCGACGCTGTTGTTCTTTCGACTCAACACTGCGATTCAGTAACAACACCGGATCTACGTGAAGCAGTAATGGAAGAGATCATCAAACCAGTACTTCCTGCTGAGTGGATCAACAAAGACACTAACTTCTTCATCAACCCAACAGGCCGTTTCGTAATCGGTGGCCCAATGGGTGACTGTGGTCTAACAGGTCGTAAGATCATCGTTGATACCTACGGCGGCGCAGCTCGTCACGGTGGCGGTGCATTCTCTGGTAAAGATCCATCAAAAGTTGACCGTTCTGCAGCTTACGCGGCTCGTTACGTTGCGAAAAACATCGTTGCTGCTGGCATGGCTGACCGTTGTGAGATTCAACTGTCTTACGCTATCGGTGTTGCTGATCCAACATCTATCATGGTTGAAACGTTTGGTACTGAAAAAGTAGCTCACGAAATTATCATTGAAGCAGTTCGTCAAAACTTCGACCTACGTCCATACGGTCTTCAAGAGATGTTGAACCTTCTTCAGCCTATCTACAAGCAGACTGCTGCATACGGCCACTTCGGTCGTGAAGAGTTCCCTTGGGAAGCGACTGACAAAGCAGCAATCCTTGCGGACTTCGCTGGCCTAAAATAATTTAGCCACTGCGATTTGTTTCTTTAAAGCCCTTACTTCTTAGTAAGGGCTTTATTTTTATGTACTTACCTTACTTTCACTCGCCATTCTCTTCTCTAATGCCCTTCTTTACCGTTAACCACTTAGTATAAAAAACCGCTGATAATTTGTGTTTTCTAACACTACTGACAATAGTTAAGGTAACTCCTAAGAGATCAAGCTCACATTTAACTTAAATTAATTCAGCCTGATAACGCTCGTTAAATGCACGCTAGAACAAAAACTGGGATGACAAAGAGCAATTTAGCTCAACACCATAACTCTCACACAAGCCACATCGATGAGCCTTATGGAATTATAACTAGGACGTTATTTAACTAGGGGGATCTATGCCTCGTACCGCGCACCCATCCGAACTGAACGATAAAAAACACAAGGTCAGCGATAAGGATTACGCTCGCACCATTCCTTGTAACCAAATCAGTATTTCCGCACCCTTTCATTGGTTGTCGCTTGCTCTGCATGACTTAGTAAGAATGCCATTAATCAGCGCATTCTACGGTTTGTGCTTTATGGGAGCGGCAATCGCCATTGTTCAGCTTGTCCAATGGCAAGGAACACACTTGGTCGTAATGCCAAGCCTGATCGTGTACATGCTAATAGGGCCGTTTCTTGCTCTGGGCTTGTATGACGCAGCTTGGGAAAGAGAAAAAGGCCACAACGCAAGCCTACTGCACTCGATGAAAGCCATCACTCGCAACTCCACCCACCAATGGGCCTTTGCGATCGTATTGATGGTTGCGATGATATTCTGGATGCGTATCGCTGCATTATTGCACGCGCTCTACCCTTCAGTGCAAGGCGCACCACTGGCTGAGTTCGCTCCCTTCTTAATTACGGGTTCTGTGATTGGTTTTGTTATCGCAAGCCTCATATTTAGCATCTCAGCATTTTCAATTCCGTTAATGATGGAGAGACGCGTTGATGTGATGAGTGCGATTTTCACTAGCTTTAATGCCGTGAAATCGAACATCCCTGCAATGGTGGTTTGGGCGAGTATTATTTGTGCCGGTATTTTGGTGGGTTTTGCCACCTACGGCATCGGAATGATCGTCACCATGCCGCTACTTGGCTATGCTACATGGCACGCTTATCACGAGATCATTAAGAAAAAACATCACGTGTAAAGCATCGCTAGATCAACAAGCAATGTTATGATTAGGCCTTGGTTTAAACGCTGAGGCCTTTTATTTGGAGTTAACAACGTTTGTCTTACACCCCGCAACAACACCGAGCAAATAAGAAATTGGCCGAATGCCTAGCTATCGCAAATCAACATTTCTCTCGTGAATTTCCACACCCAACTATCACCTTCAAGTTAAGAGGCAAAGCGGCGGGAAAGGCCTACCTTCAGCTCAACGAAATTAAGCTCAACCACGTACTATTTTCTGAAAATGAAGATGCCTTCATCAACGAGGTTGTGCCACATGAACTCGCACACCTGATCACGCATCAGGTTTTCGGACGTGTTAGGCCTCACGGAAACGAGTGGAAATACGTGATGGAAAAAGTATTCAACGTGCCAGCCAGAACAACTCACAGCTTTGAAATCGCGTCAGTTCAAGGTAAAACCTTTGAATATCGATGTGAGTGCACCACTTACCCATTATCAATCAGACGACACAACAAAGTACTTCGGAATCAATCGACCTACCGCTGCCAATTGTGCCAGCAAACCTTAGCTTTCACGGGAACTCAACTAAGCTAGTGACAGGTTGATTTACTCGGTAGAACAAATCTAATAGAGAGATCTAACATTTGAGTGCTAGACTGATGTTTATCATACTTTTATCAGTCTTTTTCTATGCAAAAACTCACCTTCAAAGCATTTGGCCTACCTGTATCTTTTTACTTAACAATAGTATTTGGCCTACTGGTAACCCAAAGCGTTCTCGCCGCACCACCGAGCTCATTTTCCAAAGCAAAAAGAGAAGCGGTGAAGATTTACCTCGACCATCCGACTTCATTTTATTGCGGCTGTGACATTACATGGAAGGACAAAAAGAAAGGCATTCCCGACCTTGATGGCTGTGGCTATCAAGTCCGAAAACAACAAAAGCGGGCGAGTCGAATTGAGTGGGAACACGTGGTTCCAGCTTGGCAATTTGGCCACCAGCGTCAGTGTTGGCAAGATGGTGGGCGCAAGAACTGCACTCGCAATGACAAAATATTCAAATCCATGGAAGCCGACCTTCACAACCTAACTCCGGCCATTGGCGAGGTTAACGGTGATCGCTCCAACTACAACTTCAGTCAGTGGAATGGCATGGATGGTGTGAGCTATGGTCAGTGTGAAATGCAGGTCAACTTCAAGCAGCGTAAAGTTATGCCGCCAGACAGAGCAAAAGGCTCTATCGCGCGTACTTACCTTTACATGAGCCAAGAGTATGGTTTCAAACTATCTAAGCAACAAACCAACCTAATGATGGCGTGGAACAAGCAATTTCCTGTCGACAAGTGGGAATGTACTCGTGATGAGCGAATCTATGCCATCCAAGGTAATCACAACCCATTTGTTTACCCTGCTTGTAAATAACGTCGCTCGTACAATCAACATTCCTAACTATCTCAAACAAGAGTTTCAGAATTGCCCCTGAAACTCTTGCTCTACCCTTGTTTTTTCAACTAAAAGCATCCATGTTAGGCAGAGACAAAATACCCAAATGAACATATTTATAGGTTTACCAGCATGAGAATCCCTCGTATTCATCACCCAGAACGCATTCATCAGTTAGGTTCACTCGCTTTAGGCGAAGATGCCGCGGGTCATGTTGGTCGTGTCCTTCGCATGAAAGAAGACCAAGAAGTCCTTCTATTTGATGGCAGTGGCGCTGAATTCCCTGCGACGATAGCCGAAGTATCAAAGAAAAATGTCACCGTTAATGTTTCTGAACGCATCGAACGCAGCAGCGAATCTCCGTTAGACTTACATTTAGGCCAAGTGATTTCACGTGGCGACAAAATGGAGTTCACGATTCAGAAATCGGTTGAGCTTGGTGTGAACACCATTACCCCTTTAATTTCAGAGCGCTGTGGCGTTAAGCTTGATACAAAACGCTTCGAGAAAAAACTCGCACAGTGGCAAAAGATTGCTATCGCGGCGTGTGAACAGTGTGGCCGCAATACGGTTCCAGTCATTCGCCCTATCATGCAACTTGAAGAGTGGTGTAGCGAACCGAGTGAAGCATTAAAGCTGAACTTACATCCTCGTGCAAAATACTCAATTAATACCCTTCCAGAACCTATCAGTAAGGTACGCCTATTGATCGGCCCTGAAGGTGGCTTGTCGGCTGAAGAAATCGGCATGACAGAACAATACAAATTTGAAGAGACGCTACTCGGCCCACGTGTACTTCGTACCGAAACAGCAGCTCTAACCGCAATTACTGCCTTACAAGTCCGTTTTGGCGATCTAGGCTAGGAGAAAAAAATGATCAAACTTGGCATCGTAATGGATCCAATTTCATCCATTAACATCAAAAAAGACTCTAGCTTTGCCATGATGCTTGAAGCTCAGCGTCGTGGTTACGAAATCCATTACATGGAAATGGATGATCTACATTTAGATCAAGGCGTAGCCATTGCTGACACTAAGGTTGTTGAACTAAAAGAAGATCCAAACGGTTGGTACGAGTTCAAATCAGAACAGACTATCGCGCTATCCGATTTAGATGCGGTACTAATGCGTAAAGATCCTCCGTTTGATACTGAGTACATCTACGCAACTTACATTCTTGAGCGTGCTGAAGAGAACGGCGCACTGATCGTCAACAAACCACAAAGCCTACGTGACTGTAACGAGAAGTTGTTCACGGCATGGTTCCCTGAACTGACACCGACCACCATCGTGACTCGTAAAGCTGAAAAAATTAAAGCGTTCCGAGAAGAACACGGTGACGTGATTCTAAAACCACTTGATGGCATGGGCGGCGCGTCTATCTTCCGTGTGAAAGAAGGCGATCCAAACGTATCAGTTATTATTGAAACCTTGACCAACCACGGTCAGAACTACGCAATGGCACAAACTTTTGTTCCAGACATCAGCAATGGTGATAAGCGTATTCTTGTGGTTGACGGTGAGCCAATGCCTTACTGTCTAGCGCGTATTCCTGCAAAAGGGGAAACTCGAGGTAACCTTGCTGCTGGCGGTACAGGTGAAGCTCGTCCTCTAAGTGAAACAGACTGGGCTATCGCAAGAGCAGTTGCTCCTGCACTGAAAGAGAAAGGCTTAATCTTTGTTGGGCTTGATGTTATCGGTGACAAGCTGACTGAAATTAACGTGACTAGCCCTACTTGTATCCGTGAAATTGAAGCCGCTTTTGATATTTCAGTTACAGGTAAATTAATGGATGCAATTGAGCTTCGCGTTAACGCTAAATAGCCTAAACTAAAGAAAGCCTTAGCTATTCGAAAACACAGAAATATCTAGGCAAAGAACAATGAGCGGCTTTACGCCGCTCTTTTTCCTTTACTGGGAACACACTGGCAGGAGGCTCTATGAATTTAACGAACCACTTTCTGGTTGCTATGCCCGGAATGAAAGACCCATACTTTCAAAATTCGGTGATTTACCTTTGTGAGCACAATGACGAAGGCGCGATGGGTTTGATGATCAACGCCCCTATCGATGTCACTGTCGGCAGCATGCTTAAACAAGTTAAGGTTGATTCTGAGCAGCCGAAATCCAACCAAGCAAGTCTTGATAAGCCAGTATTGAACGGTGGGCCGGTCGCAGAAGACCGTGGATTTATTTTGCACAAACCTAAAGGCAGCTATCAATCCAGCATCAACATGACAGATCAAATCTCGGTGACGACTTCAAAAGATATCTTGATGGTGTTGGGTACAGAAGATGAGCCGATGAATTATTTAGTCGCACTTGGGTATGCAGGATGGGAACCGGGACAACTGGAAACCGAACTGACCGAGAACTCATGGTTAACCGTTGAAGCCGATCCGAAGGTCATCTTCGATACACCGATTTCTGACCGCTGGAAAGTCGCCGTGCAGATGTTAGGAATAAATGCGGCTCAGCTTTCAGCAGACGCTGGCCACGCCTAGTTCAAATCAGCTAAATAAAATAAACAGACACTCTCAAACACAGATAAATTTGGAAACCCCATGTCACGAACAATTATGGCATTTGACTACGGTACAAAAAGTATCGGCAGTGCGATAGGACAAGAAATCACGGGCACCGCAAGCCCTCTAAAAGCTTTTAAAGCCAAAGATGGCATCCCAAATTGGGACGATATCGAAAAACAAATTAAGGAGTGGCAGCCGAACCTGATTGTAGTCGGCCTTCCTACCGACCTTCATGGTAAAGACTTAGCAACCATTACACCTAGAGCGAAGAAGTTTGCCAATCGCCTAAAAGGGCGCTTTGGTGTCGATGTTGAACTGCATGATGAAAGACTTTCTACGACAGAAGCAAGGGCCGACCTTTTTGAAATGGGCGGCTACAAAGCACTAAGTAAAGGTAATGTCGATAACCAGTCTGCAGTCGTCATTTTAGAGAGCTGGTTTGAAGCACAATATTCATAACGAAAATTAAGAGCTCAAAGATTAAACTCCTTTGTGATCCTATAATGATATTACGGCGTAATGTCGAAGCAATTCATTATTAGGTAAGTGGGAGTTCACATGAAAATTTTTCTAGCAATCTTCGTAGCTCTAGCGATATCAGCATGCAGTTCGACAAGCTCCAATAATGCAGGTTATATGAATCATACTTCGACTGACGCAGACGTAATCAGCGAGCCTAAGAACAAGAAGCGTTGATAATACAGACGCAGTCGAACGATGAATATGATGAACGCCTGATTTTAACCTAGAATCAAATCAGGCGTTTTTTATCACCCCAGATCTATCTTCACACCAGCCAACGCCCCAGTTCCGTAGTCGTCATCACCACGTCTAGTTTTGAGCATTAAGCGCAAGTCATTAGCAGAATCGGCACTGTGGAACGCATCCTCTTCGCTGATCTTGCCTGCTATCACTAAATCATACAAAGCTTGGTCAAAGGTCTGCATACCTATCTCTTTCGATTTAGCCATGGTTGCTTTCAGTTCGTGTAGTTCACCACGACGAATCAAGTCAGAAACACGAGGGCTATTCAGCAGAATCTCGAATACACCATGACGCCCGCTGCCATTCCTGTCGCGAATGAGTTGCTGAGCGACGACACCACGCAGGTTCATCGATAGGTCAAACAAGAACTGTTCTTTCTGCTCTTTCGGCACCAAATGAAGAATACGCTCTAGCGCTTGGTTAGCGTTATTGGCGTGCAAGGTTGCCATACACAAGTGACCCGTTTCAGCAAAGGTCATCGCGTATTCCATGGTCTCACGGCTACGGATTTCGCCAATCAAGATCATGTCTGGTGCTTGGCGTAGCGAGTTCTTAAGCGCGACTTCGTAACTCTCGGTGTCGAGCCCGACCTCACGCTGCGTCACGATGCACTTTTTATGTTCGTGCACAAATTCAATAGGGTCTTCAACCGTCAAGATATGTCCCGAGCGATTGGTGTTGCGATAGCCTGTCATTGCAGCCATTGAGGTCGATTTACCAGAGCCTGTCGCACCAACCACCAGCACAAGTCCGCGCTTAGCTATTGATAGGTCCTGTAGTACATCAGGAAGCTTTAGTTGCTCAAAGGTTGGGATGTTAGTCTCGATACGTCGAATGACCGCTCCAGGTAGCTCTCGCTGAAAGAATGCACTGACACGAAAACGACCAAAGTCACGCACAATCGCAAAATTAGCCTCACGCGTTTGCTGATATTCATCACGTCGGTCTTGTTCCATCATCGCATCAAGTAATTGAGCAACTTGAGCCGCATTCAGCTTCTCTCCTTGAGGGCGTAATTCACCATCCACACGAAAAAAGATTGGCGCATCAACCGTGATATAAAGATCCGATGCCTTTTGAGAAAGCATTCCCTCAAGGATTTGATTCAATTCCATTGTGTCCACCTTGATTAAAACATTGAGGTTTCAATTTCGATCTTTTTCTCGACCTCTTCCGAATCAACCAAGCCCTGCGCCATCAGCTGCTTCGCATTTTGTTCCATGGTCTGCATGCCGTGCGCTGCGCCCGTTTGAATGATCGAGTACATCTGCGCAACCTTATCTTCACGAATCAAGTTTCTGATCGCAGGTGTTGCCATCATGATTTCATGACACGCCACACGACCACCACCAACACGCTTTAGCAGCTTCTGGGCTATCACCGAGCGCAGTGATTCAGACAACATCGAACGAACCATATCTTTATCGCTACCTGGGAACACATCGATAATACGGTCGATCGTTTTAGCCGCAGAACTGGTGTGCAGAGTACCAAAGACCAAGTGACCCGTTTCTGCTGCGGTTAACGCTAAGCTAATCGTCTCTTGGTCACGAAGTTCACCAACCAGAATCACGTCTGGGTCTTCACGTAAGGCACTGCGCAGTGCCGCTTTAAAACTGTGGGTATCACGGTGAACTTCACGCTGGTTGACTAGGCATTTATTATTGGTGTGAACGAATTCAATCGGGTCTTCAATCGTCAGAATATGCTTATTGTGGTTGCGATTTACGTAATCAACCATCGCCGCAAGAGTCGTTGATTTGCCAGAGCCAGTGGGACCAGTAACGAGCACTAAGCCTTTTTCGTAGTTAGCAATCCTTTCGAAGATCTCAGGTGCACCTAACTGATCTAAAGTCGGGATTTCGACAGGGATAGTTCGAAAGACAGCTGAGCAGCCACGGGCTTGGTTAAACGCATTAACACGAAAGCGACCAACATTGGGTAATTCAAAAGAGAAGTCGACTTCCAGTTTTTCTTCAAACTCGCCGCGTTGTGAATCGCTCATGATCTCAAAAACCAAACGATGCACATCAGCATGACTCAAAGCTGGGATTCCAAGCTTCCTTACTTCACCATCTATACGTACCATTGGAGATACACCCGCAGAAAGATGTAGATCTGACGCGTTATGCTTTACACTAAAATCTAGTAACTCAGTGATATCCATTTATTTTCCCTTAAGTAAAGTCAGCTATGAGTAGTATTCAACAAAATATCGAACAAATCACCTCACAGATTCGTAGTGCTGAGCAAAAGTGCGGACGAGCTCCAGAGTCCGTGCAACTTTTAGCCGTCAGCAAAACTAAACCTATTGATGCGATTCTAGAAGCCGCACTCGGAGGCCAAGTTGCCTTTGGTGAAAACTATGTTCAAGAAGGTGTAGATAAAGTAAAACACTTTTCAGAACAACATTCTAACCTAAATTTAGAGTGGCATTTTATTGGTCCAATTCAATCCAATAAAACCCGCCCAATCGCGGAAAGCTTTCAATGGGTGCATTCCGTCGATCGCGATAAGATCGCACAAAGGCTTAATGATCAACGACCAAGCGAACTTCCACCTTTGCAAGTGTTGATTCAGGTAAACACCAGTGGTGAAGAGTCCAAATCTGGAACCTCAGAAGAGACAGTTTTTGCACTCGCGGAGTTGATTTCATCGCTCCCCAACCTCACCTTAAGAGGATTGATGTCGATTCCTGCAAACGTATCTGACTATCAATCTCAGCTTAATGCATTTTCTCAACTGGCAGAGCTTAAAGACAAGCTAGCCGCGAAGTATTCAGACATTGATACCCTTTCGATGGGGATGAGTGGTGATATGGATGCAGCAGTTGAGGCTGGTAGCACAATGGTTCGTATTGGAACAGCTATTTTCGGCGCTCGTGATTACGCGAAATAGCCGTAGTAGGTAACGACAAGTACAAGTATTGATACCGCTTCGCCTTATCCGCGCAGCGACACGCTCAGGATTTTATATATGGTACATAAGAACATCGCCTTTATTGGGGCGGGAAACATGGTTCGCTCAATTGTAGCTGGCTTAGTTGCTAGTGGTTACCCAGCGCAAAAGATTACTGCGACAGCACCTTCAGAAACCAGAAGGCTGCCGTTAGAACAAGAATACGGCATCAATACCACCAGCGATAATATTGCAGCAGCTGAAAAAGCAGACGTTGTTGTGTTATCCGTGAAGCCACAAATGATGGCTGATGTATGTAAACCCTTACAAGATATCGACTTCAGCAACAAACTGGTTATCTCAATTGCCGCGGGTATTAATGCGAATCGACTTAATGAGATGTTAAACTGCCAACTGAACCTTGTTCGTGTGATGCCAAACACGCCATCACTGCTTGGTAAAGGGATGAGTGGTCTTTATGCCGATGCAACTGTCAGCCAAGATGATAAAGACTTTGCTTCTCAGCTGATGCAAGCTGTTGGTGAAGTAAGTTGGGTTGAACAAGAGTCTGGAATCAACAACATCATTGCGGCGGCGGGTAGCGCTCCGGCTTACTTCTTCCTGTTTATGGAAGCGATGCAAGCTGAAGCAATCAAGCAAGGTTTTGACCAAGAAACCGCTCGTAAATTAGTGCAGCAATCTGCATTAGGCGCGGCAGAGATGGTGGTAGCGAATCCAAATACTGAATTATCAACACTGCGTGAGCAAGTGACTTCAAAAGGCGGAACGACCGCAGAAGCATTGCGCACGTTTAACGACCATCAACTATCAGACATCGTAGCGAAAGCCATGCAAGCGGCGGTTGCTCGAGCTGAAGAGATGGAAAAACTGTTTTAATACTCGTTACAGTACAAAAGCATTGTGCCGTTCGGGTTATACCTAGCGGCAAGTAAATCCGAAAAAGGAAACAATATGAATTCGATGAGCTTTCTGATCTCGACCGTTTTTGATCTTTACATCATGGTTGTGATCTTGCGTATCTGGCTACAAGCATCACGTGCAGATTTCTACAACCCATTCTCACAATTTATCGTAAAAGCGACACAACCGGTTGTTGCCCCGCTACGCCGAGTGATTCCATCAATAGGAAGCCTTGACCTTGCGACTGTTGTCTTCGCTTATGTGCTGTGTGTACTTAAGTTCGTCGCTCTAAACTTGATTATCTCTGGCGGTGCGGCTGTATTTGATATCAGCTTCCTGATCTTTGGCGCACTATCTCTGCTCAAAGCGGCTGGTGGGTTAATTTTCTGGGTTCTGCTAATCCGTGCAATCCTGAGCTGGGTTAGCCAAGGCCGTAGCCCAATCGAATACGTATTCCATCAGTTAACAGAACCAATGTTAACGCCAATTCGCCGTATCCTTCCTGATATGGGTGGCTTCGACCTAAGCGTGCTGGTTCTGTTCATTGTTCTGCAATTTGCGAACTTCTTAATGGGCGACATGATCGGTCCTATTTGGTATCAGCTATAGTTCAAGTACGAACATCAGGTACTTTGACGATGCCAAAAGCAGTTTGGGCCGAAGAAGACGATATTCTTCTTAGGCTCTATATCCAACCCAAGGCAAGCCGCGATAAAATCGTTGGCTTACACGGAGAGGAACTAAAAATTGCCATTACCGCACCACCGGTTGATGGCAAAGCAAATGCTCACTTAGCGAAATACCTTGCGAAACAATTTAAGGTCGCAAAAGGGCAAATTAAGATAGAAAAGGGAGAGCTCGGTCGGCATAAGCAAGTTCGAATATGCTCACCAAGTCAGATCCCAACTGAAGTCAAAGCCATCCTATGATGGCTTTTTGCTATTTATTGGAGTCATTATGCGTCTATGGATAACAGCACTACTCACCGCTCTGATTGCCCTACCAAGCTCGGCAGGACAGTTTAAAAGTATCAAGGATGTCGAGGTTCATTACTCGGCTTTCAATTCCACGTTTTTAACTGCGCAGGTCGCTAAGCAATATAAGCTGAAACGAAACGGATACTCTGCGATTCTAAACATCAGCGTGCTAGACAACGCTTCCCTAGGAAAACCTGCGACAACGGCTAAAATTACGGGAACAGCGAGAAACCTAGTAGGTAACACTCGTACGCTTAACTTCCGTGAAATAAAGGAAGGCGATGCGATTTATTACCTCGCTGAATTTCCTATCACTCACGAAGAAAACATCACTTTTAATATCGATGTTAACGCAGGTTTGAAAGGCACAGGTCCACTGCGTTTCACACAAAAATTCTATATAGAAGAGTAGCTTCAAAGCTCACACTTCTAGTCATTAACTTATTAGAGCCACATCCCCATGAGTAAGATTGTTTTAGCAACAGGCAACCAAGGCAAAGTTCGCGAGATGGCAGATATTCTGTCTGAGTTTGGTTTCGACGTTGTCGCGCAAAATGAGTTTAATGTTTCAGAAGTCGCTGAAACGGGAACAACTTTCATTGAAAATGCCATCATCAAAGCTCGCCACGCTGCGAAAGAGACGGGGCTACCAGCCATCGCAGACGATTCTGGCTTAGAAGTTGATTACCTTAATGGTGCACCCGGTATCTACTCAGCGCGTTACTCAGGTGAAGGGGCAACCGATAAGCAGAACATCGAAAAATTGCTAAACGCGATGCAAGGTGTCGAAACAGAAAAGCGCACTGCGCGTTTCCACTGTGTGTTGGTGCTAATGCGTCACGAAAACGATCCAACACCATTGGTGTGTCACGGTAAATGGGAAGGTCGCATCCTTACTGAAGAACATGGCGAGAATGGCTTTGGCTACGATCCTGTATTCTTTGTTCCAGAAGATAACTGCGCATCAGCAGAGCTTGAATCTTCACGTAAGAAGCAACTATCACACCGTGGCAAAGCACTTGCGTCACTATTCAAAGCCCTCAAGGAGCAAGCTCTGTAATGCACAATGCAGCGCTAATACCACCCGCACTTAGCCTCTATGTACACATCCCATGGTGTGTACAAAAGTGCCCGTATTGTGATTTTAATTCACACGCTCTGAAAGCCGAGATCCCAGAAAAAGAGTACATCGATGCACTGCTTGAAGATCTCGATACTGATATCGAAAAATACCAGCTAAATGATATGCCTCGCCCGTTGCATTCGATCTTTATTGGTGGCGGCACGCCGAGTCTGTTTTCTCCTGAAGGAATTGGCCGATTGTTGCAAGGCATTGAGCAGCGTATCCCGTTCAAACCTGAAATAGAAATCACCATGGAAGCCAACCCTGGCACTATTGAGGCGGAGCGTTTTGCAGGTTACCAAAAGGCAGGTATTACTCGAATCTCGGTGGGTGTGCAAAGTTTTGAGCAAGAGAAACTGGAAAGACTTGGGCGTATTCATGGTCAAGATGAAGCGGTCAACGCAGCTCATTTAGCACATAAGATTGGATTGAATAGTTTCAACTTAGACTTAATGCACGGCTTACCCGATCAGAGTATTGATCAAGCGTTGGCTGATTTAGACAAAGCGATCGAACTCGATCCTCCGCATTTATCTTGGTATCAGCTAACAATAGAACCTAACACCATGTTCTATTACAAAACACCAACGCTGCCTGATGATGATGACCTTTGGGATATCTTCGACCTAGGCCATAAGAAGCTCGCAGACGCAGGGTATGTGCAGTACGAAATTTCAGGCTACAGCAAGCCGGGATATCAGTGCCAACATAACCTTAACTACTGGCGCTTTGGTGACTATCTAGGTATTGGCTGTGGCTCTCATGGCAAGCTAAGCTTTACAGATGGACGCATTGTTCGCACCACTAAGGTTAAGCACCCGAGAGGCTACCTAGCGGCGTACCAGAACATGGTAAAGCCTTATCTATCCGATGAATTTGAAGTGCCGAATGAAGACCGCCCTTTTGAATTTTTCATGAACCGCTTTAGGTTAATGGAAGCATGTCCAAAGCAGGATTTCATTGATACGACAGGGCTTGGTTTTGACTCGATTCAAAAAACGATTGAATGGGCAAAAGAGCTAGGCTACTTGAAGGAAACCGACACTCACTGGCAGATCACTGAAAAAGGAAAGCTGTTTCTCAATGATCTGTTAGAAGCCTTTATGGCAGAAGAAGACGAGTAGTTCGAGATTCGAGATTCGAGATTCGAGAAGCATTGCGTAAGGGTTGGCTTTAGGGTCAACCCTTTTTGTTTTATAGCCCTCTCTCGGAGCGAAGCGTTCTATAGGACAACGTCCGTGCTCGAATCTTTCTCTTAGAAAATAGAACGACCAATTCGCTCTGAAAGCAACTCTAGAGCCTTAGTACCTGCGAGCGAGTTGCCAGAAGGATCAAGCTCTGGAGACCACACCGCAATCGTCATTTCGCCAGGAACGATAGCAATAATACCGCCACCAACGCCCGATTTTCCTGGCATACCAACACGGTAGGCAAACTCACCAGCCCCATCGTACAAGCCACACGTCGCAAGCAAAGCATTCAACTGCTTGGTTTGAACTGGCGTGATGATCTCTTTCTTGGTTTGAACCGACACGCCTTTGTTTGCTAAATAGCTAAAGGTTTTTGCCAAATCCACACACGTCATTTTAAGCGCACAAGCGTGGAAGTAGTTATTCAGAACTGGGATAACATCATTCTCAAAATTACCAAATGAACGCATCAAATAAGCAATGGCAGCATTACGATCGCTGTGCATCATTTCTGAAGCCGCTACCACCTTGTCATACACAATATGAGTATCACCCGATAACTGACGCACAAACTCTAACAAGCGGTGCCTAGGCGCAGACAAGCGGCTTTGTAGTAGGTCTGCAACGACAATTGCCCCCGCATTGATGAACGGGTTGCGGGGAATACCATACTCCATCTCAAGCTGAATCATCGAGTTAAAGGCTTGACCAGAAGGCTCTTTGCCTACTCTTTGCCAAATCTCTTCAGGCTTATATAGCACCATAGCTAGCGTCAGGCTCAAGGCTTTAGAAATAGATTGCACAGAAAATGCTTCTTCAGCATCGCCTGCTTTAATCACCTCACCTTCATTGGTGTATACCGCGATCGCCAGTTTCTGGTTCGATACGCGAGCCAGTGCAGGGATATAATCAGCGACCTTTCCCTGTCCAATTAAAGGACGAACTTCGTCTAAGATCTCGGCCAAAATAGCTTGAGTTGGTTTCATGTGCGCTTACTTCTATATTGTTATTTTTGTAGGGGTGTAACATATACCAATCGTAGTAAATAACTGCTCACTCTAGCTTGTTAAAATGCTCGATAACTGCGTTAGAATTTTTGATTGTAGAGTAACTACTTATCGAAAAATGCTGCCTTGTTCTCAAGCCTTTTTCCTACGCTATTTCTGATCACTTACTTACTGTGATTGGTATTACTTTCTGTCGTTAAGCCTTTACTGAAATAAAAGCCTAAGGACAAAAAAGCCAACATTACAATAATGTTGGCTTTAATCAATCCCATAAAGTGTAGGGGTTAAACCCTAAGTCGGATTACCCTTCACTTAATTTGATTCGAAGTTACTTAGTACGCTTGAACTTAATGTCCCAAACACCATGACCTAAACGGTGGCCACGCGCTTCAAACTTAGTTAGCGGGCGCTCATCCGGACGAGGGATGTAATCACCATCTTCAGCGATGTTTTCGAAGCCTGGAGCTACGTTCATCACTTCAATCATATGTTCTGCGTAGTTTTCCCAGTCTGTTGCCATGTGGAAAACACCAGTATCAAGTTGAAGCTTGCCGCGAACCATCTCTGCAAACTCAGCCTTAACGATACGACGTTTATGGTGACGAGCTTTGTGCCATGGGTCAGGGAAGAACAGTTGCAGAGTATGCAGGCTGCTATCTGGGATCATGTGTTCAAATACTTCTACAGCATCGTGACACATTACACGCAGGTTAGTTACGCCAGCATCGCGAGCTGTACCTAAACACGCACCAACACCCGGGCTATGAACTTCAATACCTAAGAAGTTTTTCTCAGGTGCGTTCTTTGCCATTTCAACCAGTGATGCACCCATACCGAAGCCAATCTCTAGTACAACCGGGTTATCGTTGCCAAATACTTCTTTCCAGTTAAGAAGCTCTGGGTTGTAGTCGATACCCATTGTTGGCCAACATTCATTCATCGCGTTCTCTTGGCCTTTTGTTAAGCGGCCTTCGCGGCGAACAAAGCTACGGATCTTACGAACCAGTTTGCCGTCTTCAGTATATTCGTTAGTGGTCACTTCACTCATTGATTTTTGCCTGCACATTGATTAATCAAAGCGGGGATTATCCAAAGAATTGCCTCCGGTGCAAGTCTTTCCGTGGATAAATTCCCACACAATTTGTCTGTTTTACATCCAACGTTAAGTGTGGTGCAATTTCGCTTCTAATAATAGCAAAGCATAGAGCATGTCGTGACTCCTTTCGCAACCGCCATATTAAAGTGGTATGACGCCTACGGGCGTAAAGAATTGCCTTGGCAACAAAACAAAACCGCCTACACCGTTTGGCTATCTGAAATCATGCTTCAGCAGACTCAGGTTGCTACGGTGATTCCATACTACCAACGCTTCTTAGAACGCTTTCCAACGGTTATCGACCTAGCGAACGCCGAACAAGATGAGGTACTCCACTTATGGACAGGGCTTGGTTATTACGCACGAGCTCGCAATCTACATAAAGCAGCCAAGATCGTTGCTGAGCAATATGGTGGTGAATTTCCGCTGTCTATCGAAGAGATGAACGCGCTACCGGGGATTGGTCGCTCAACAGCAGCAGCCGTCTTATCATCGGTTCATAAACTTCCTCATGCGATTCTTGATGGCAATGTAAAACGAACGCTTGCGAGAAGTTTTGCCGTTGAAGGTTGGCCGGGGCAAAAGAAAGTCGAAAACCAGCTTTGGGAACACGCCGAAGCACATACTCCGAACAAAGATGTCGATAAGTACAACCAAGCAATGATGGACATGGGTGCCATGGTTTGTACCCGTAGCAAGCCTAAGTGCACCTTGTGCCCGATTGAAAGCATGTGTGAGGCCAAGAAGCTCGATAGACAGCTCGACTTCCCTGGCAAAAAGCCTAAGAAAGAAAAGCCAGTAAAAGACACATGGTTTGTGATTCTGTATCACGACAACCAAGTGTGGCTCGAACAGCGCCCTCAATCTGGTATCTGGGGCGGATTGTTTTGTTTCCCTCAAAATGAAAACGCAGAGATCGAACATCAACTAGATCTTCGTTCGATCAAAGACACTCAAACCAATTCGATCAAGACCATGATTGCGTTTAGACACACTTTCAGCCACTACCACTTAGATATCACGCCAGTATTAGTGAAATTAGATAAACAACCAGATTTGATAATGGAAGGGGCTAAAGGTCTCTGGTATAACTTATCAAAACCGGAAGAAATTGGCCTAGCCGCTCCTGTAAAGCAGCTTATTGAGAGCCTACCCTTTGAACTGAACGACGACGTTTGAATCAACGAACGCGATAAGAGGAACCACTATGAGCCGCACTGTATTTTGTGCTCGCCTTCAAAAAGATGCTGAAGGCCTAGATTTTCAACTTTACCCAGGTGACTTAGGTAAGCGTATCTTTGACAACGTGTCTAAAGAAGCTTGGGGACAATGGCAAAGCAAGCAAACTATGCTTATCAATGAAAAGAAGCTAAACATGATGGATCCTGAGCATCGTAAACTTCTTGAAACTGAGATGGTTAACTTCCTTTTTGAAGGTAAAGATGTCGTAATTGATGGCTATACTCCACCAAGCGAATAAGACATTTATTTAAGCAATTTTTAATGACATCATGGTTAACGCTGCGATGTCATTTTTGTATGAGGAACTATGAAAAAGCTAAGTTACTTCCTAACAGCCATGTTATTAACTGGCTGCAGCCGTGAATTTGTCGAAAGCATTTATGATGTCAATTACGAGCCAACCAACCGGTTTGTGAAGAATTTAGCTGAGCTACCCGGACAATTTGAAAAAGATACCGGGGCGCTAGATTCATTAATAGATAGCTTTTCAGGCAACATTCAAAAACGTTGGGGTAGCAGTGAAATCAAGATAGCAGGTAAGAGTAACTATGTGAAATACATAGATAATTACTTAAGTCGTTCAGAAGTGAATTTTAGCCAAGGCCTGATAACGGTGGAAACGGTTTCCTCTACCGAACCGAAAAAACACCTCAAAAATGCGATCATGACGACCCTTTTGACGCCAGATGATCCGGCGCATGTCGATCTATTCTCTTCTAAAAGCATCAAGCTAGAAGGCAAACCTTTCCTCTATAATCAGGTCGTAGACCAAGAAAAAAAGCCCATTCAATGGACTTGGCGAGCGAACCAGTTTGCGGATTACCTGATCGCGAATAACCTAAAAACCAAAGAAGTCGACTTTAAAAAAGCCTACTACGTTGAAATCCCAATGGTGGCCGACCACGCTAGCCAGCGTAGTTATCAATATGCCGACATCGTTCGACGAGCGTCTCAGCGTTATGACATCCCTGAAGATTTAATCTACGCTATCATCAAGACAGAGAGTAGCTTCAACCCGTACGCCGTAAGCTGGGCTAATGCTTATGGTCTTATGCAGGTGGTACCTAAAACCGCTGGTCGAGATGTATTTGAACACGTCAAAAAGAAACCTGGTGAACCAAGCCCTGAGTACTTATTCAATCCAGAAAACAACATTGATGCTGGCACCGCATACTTTTACATCCTTAAAAATCGTTATTTGAAAGACGTAAAAAACCCATTAACGCTTGAATACAGTATGATTTCAGCCTATAACGGCGGTACTGGTGGCGTACTCAATACCTTCAGTAAGGACAGAAAGCGAGCAATGCAAGACTTAAACTCGCTGCAACCGAGCCAAGCCTACTGGGCGCTTACCAAGAAGCATCCAAATAAAGAGTCGCGCCGATACCTCGAAAAAGTAACGCAATTCAAAAAAGAATTTAACCAAGGTAAAACATAACCCTCACTTTTGAATAAAAAAACAACGAACGAACGGTTTTTTTAATTATTTTCAAAAAAGGAGTTGACGGTTATGCAGAAAATCCGTTTAATAGCGCTCCGTTGCCCGGATAGCTCAGTCGGTAGAGCAGAGGATTGAAAATCCTCGTGTCGGTGGTTCGATTCCGCCTCCGGGCACCACAATTTGATTTGTTGGTGTCAACACTCTTTAACAGGGAGTAGCAACACGAACAAAAGCATAAAGAATTTAGTGTGCCGACTTAGCTCAGTAGGTAGAGCAACTGACTTGTAATCAGTAGGTCACCAGTTCGACTCCGGTAGTCGGCACCATTCTTTTGCCTCGATAGCTCAGTCGGTAGAGCAGCGGATTGAAAATCCGCGTGTCGGTGGTTCGATTCCGCCTCGAGGCACCATTATTTGGTGCTTAACAAATAATGGTCTTTATAGACCTGATGTTGACACAAATAATTCCCCTTTAGTTCAGTTGGTAGAACGGCGGACTGTTAATCCGTATGTCGCAAGTTCAAGTCTTGCAAGGGGAGCCACATTCAAGAAAGCCAAGTCGAAAGACTTGGCTTTTTTTCGTTTGAACAAAAACAAACTCTATTCAATATACACATCAGCTCATCACTAACTCTTAATCAGTCTCGATAAATTGAGTTATCTCCTTTTAGTACTCTTACTACAGCAGTTGATTCTAAGTTCTATAAAGCATATCCACTACAACAGAACCAACGCCTTATAAAGTTCATGACCCGCTAATATTCACATTAAAACAAATAGAACCAAGTCCTGTTACTTTTTTTTCTTCGAAAATTTAATCCCTATCATACTTTGATGTCTTTCTAATATCTGCCTTACACCACTTAGATTAAGATTCGATGAATTATACCTAATACTAATTATTGAATCGCTGCGCGGGGAAATATGAAACTAAAAACGCAAGCTTACTTATTATCGGGCATCATCTTGATCGCCCTGCTAGCACTGACGGCTACAGGCTTATGGACCTTAAGAGTTGCTAGCAACATGGACAACAAAGCTCGCGTAACAGAGCTGTTTAAGAGCGCATACAGCATTCTTACTGAAGTCGAAAAAATGGCGATTGATGGCACACTAGAAGAAGAGCAAGCCAAGCAACTAGCTACTCGCCTTCTACGCAACAACATCTATAAAGATAATGAATATGTTTACGTAGCCGATGAGAACATGACGTTTATCGCGACACCATTAGATCCTCAACTGCACGGAACCAGTTTTAACGACTTTAAAGATGGCGACGGCAATAGTGTTGGGCAGCTAATCCAAAGAGTACTTGGTAATCGTACTGGCGAGATCATTGAGTACACCTGGACACAAAAACTGCCAGATGGAACGATTGAAGAAAAACTGTCTATTGCAGAGAAAACGCCACATTGGGGTTGGGTTGTCGGCACTGGTATCGGGTTCAATGAAGTTAACGCTCGTTTTTGGTCTACTGCTCAATGGCAGCTATTCCTTTGTGTCGTGATTGCTGGTCTTATTCTGGCGAGCCTAATTGTATCCATTAAACGCATGCTAGCGCTTCTTGGCGGCGAACCTAAAGACGTACGAGAAGCAGTACAAGCCGTAGCACAAGGTCGAATTCAAACCTCTTTCGAAACTCAGGCAATTGACGGCAGTATCTATCACGCCGTACAACAAATGAGTAAGTCATTGGCTGAGCTAGTATCAAACCTTGACGCTTCAATGCTGGCATTAAGAGGCGAACTGCAGCGCGTAGAAGATCGCGCTGGGTCAATTGGTCAACTGACAGACACCCAACAGCAATCAACAGAGATGATCGCGACAGCAATGACCGAGATGGCCTCTTCAGCCAATAACGTAGCTGCTTCAGCTAGCGATACCGCGCGCAACACCGACGAGGCCGACAAACAGAGCCAGCATACCCAACAACTCATTCACAACACAGTAGATAACATTCAAGGCTTAGCAGGCCAACTAGGCACAGCAAGCGAAGCTGTCGCTAACCTAGATAACGATGTAAACAACATTGCAAAAGTATTGGATGTGATTGGTGATATAGCGGAGCAAACTAACCTATTGGCACTAAATGCAGCCATTGAAGCAGCTCGAGCTGGCGAACAAGGTCGTGGATTTGCTGTTGTAGCAGATGAGGTTCGTAACCTTGCAGGCAGAACACAATCGAGCACAAAAGAAATCCAATTAATGATTAATAACCTTCAAGAGGGATCTCGCAACGCAATTCAAACCATGGAAGTGTGTGCCGCGACCAGTGAAAGCACCGTAACAGAGTCTCAAAACGCCTCTGAAGCACTACAACAGATTGTTGTCGCATTAGAGTCCATTTCATCAATGAGTCATCAAATCGCAACAGCGGCCGCTGAGCAGACTCAGGTGAGCGATGATATATCGAAGCGTATCAATATGATCGAAGAGAGCGGTAACCAACTGAGCAATGTCGTAACAGAAAGTCATAACAGCACCCAAACTCTTGCCTCTCTTTCCAACGAATTAGAAGCTTGGGTTAATAGGTTTGAAGTAAAACACTAAACTCCCTAGGAAATTTTCAAATAAAAAAGCGCGTTTTCATACGTGCTTTTTTTATTTCGGCGCCCATTCAGTGTAGTTAACCGTAGTTTTACTATCTTTTAGGGCATGCTAGACCTAGGTTTTTCACCCCAAATGAGCAAAAACAACCCACTAAGTATAGAAAAACATCAAACGATACTTTTTTTGCAATTTAATGTTGACCCAGAACGCGAAAACACGTTTAATACACCTCGTCGCCCGGATAGCTCAGTCGGTAGAGCAGAGGATTGAAAATCCTCGTGTCGGTGGTTCGATTCCGCCTCCGGGCACCACAATTTATTTGTTGGTGTCTTAGACAACAACAGTAAAGCACAAAGAAATATTATGTGCCGACTTAGCTCAGTAGGTAGAGCAACTGACTTGTAATCAGTAGGTCACCAGTTCGACTCCGGTAGTCGGCACCATTTCTTTAAAGCTTTAAGAATAATTCCCCTTTAGTTCAGTTGGTAGAACGGCGGACTGTTAATCCGTATGTCGCAAGTTCAAGTCTTGCAAGGGGAGCCAAGTTAATCATCAAGCATAAGCTTTTTGATTCATGATGCCGACTTAGCTCAGTAGGTAGAGCAACTGACTTGTAATCAGTAGGTCACCAGTTCGATTCCGGTAGTCGGCACCATTCTCTTGATTAGAGACTAAACAATCAATTCCCCTTTAGTTCAGTTGGTAGAACGGCGGACTGTTAATCCGTATGTCGCAAGTTCAAGTCTTGCAAGGGGAGCCAATTAAAAGAAGCCGCATCATTGATGCGGCTTTTTTGCATCTAAAGATCCTAACTTATTAATACAACTACCCTCACCTTTCAAATACCGTATTTAATTCAGAAACCAACCGTTTTTATATCCTTCCAAAGCTACAAATCTTCGCTACTTAATGCTCTTCAAAATCTCCCAACAACAAACGACACATTCACGTAAGAGTCAGTCACAGTACGTTGCTACTCATTTTATTGACTAGGAGATCGGTTGAAAAAATCAATACTAAGTTTGGAGGTAAGAAAGCTAAATAACGAATCAAGTAAGCGCTGAAAAGCTCTGTAAGACACTTCAATCCAAATTGATACACAGATTACTCTTTATCAAAACTATCCACTACAATAGCGCCCATAGAGGCTGGCATTGAAATAACAATCACTCTTTTGATCGATACGACGGGATCACTCAATAGAGGTAATTTGTCCAGGCAAGTCAGTACCAAAGCAACGACCAATGCCGTCATAACATAAGCAATCACTATTCTGAAAATAAACACCGGCAACCGAGCAACAACATCTTTTTGAAAGACACTCTCATACGTATAGAAGCCTAAGAACACCGCAGACAGTAAAAATAGCAGCAATAGATTAGCGGTAGGTAAAGTCTCCCCTAACTTCCAAGCCTCTTCAGAAAAAGAAATCGGCACGGCCAAGGCAAAAGATCCCACAAAGATCTGGCTCGCATCTTCAAAGTTAAAACTCAATTTCATAATTCGACCCATTAGGTTTAAGGCTTTATCTAATTCTGAAAAGAATCACAAAACTATCCGCCAATGATTTAGGGGATTTTTATTTCTACTAAGCAAACAGTAGTGACCTTCTAGCTTCATCTTAGTCGCAATAACCAAAACATAGCTTGAACTAACCAGCAAGAAATCAATATGCTCAGAGCAAAACGGTCAACACGACTGATTAATATCGAGTCAACAAACACATCAAAATCGAAGACAGAGTGGTAACCCCTAATATACCAGCACCTAGAACCAAAGAATCTAAATCCGCAGGGTGATAAACGTCACTTCACGAATACGAGGGATGCTCTATTTCTTAGCTTATATACCCCTCAGGCACCACTTGGGAACACACTTAGCGACTCTCACCTTTAAGCTGAATCTAGCCTACTTTCACCCTTTGAAGTACTTAGAACGAGTCGCTCAATACCATCGAGAGTGGTTTTAAGCTCAATGCATAACAAGAGACATTAAGTCGACTCATTATGAGCTCTAGCGTTCTTAAGAGAAGCCTCCATGATAGAGCCCTAATTACACGTATCCTATAGATTCACAGATAGAGCAGAAGTCAGATTTCGTAGCCGAAAGGCTGTTAACTAATACCAATTTAAGTAAAAATGTGATCTAAT